>JALGTI010000130.1 GCA_029821455.1 Candidatus Zipacnadia bacterium
GCCCGAGGCACCGGCCCCAGCAATCGCCACATCCAGTTTGGTGCTTTCGAGAAAACTTTCGGCAAAACTGCTCACGATCAGGTGGGTCACCACGGCTTCGTCAATCTTGTTCGGTTGTTCTGTGGACATAAAAAAGCAGACCTCCTATCAGGTCTGCCAGCGTACGCCGAGGCACGTAGGCCCCGGAGAAGGATGTTCTTTTGAGGAACACTTCCCTACGCCGGCATTACCCGGATCAGGTTCGCGGGGTCAGCGGTCGAGCCACTATCTCAGCTACAGAAGCTCCCCCGGTTCCTGTTGGCGTCACACAACGCCAATACTCTGATTTGCTGATTATTCCCCACCGGCTGCGCCCCACCTGCCCGCCTGAACTTTGCATTGGCATTGGAACAATGTCTCTGATGTGGTAAGCTTTGGGATTGCCAAGTGGTGAGCCGCTAACAGCGATAGACTATCACACAGTCAACTCATAAAGGCAAGGTACTCTTACTATGAACTGGACCCCCTTCATCTCGACATTCTTGCTGATACTGGTGGCCGAACTGGGCGACAAGACCCAACTTGCCGTGATTGCGCAGGCCGCGAAGTTCAAGGCGCCGTGGATGGTACTATTGGGGGCCGGCCTGGCGATGACGCTGGTCAGCGCTATCGGGGTAGGAGTAGGGATGGTCTTCGCCGAAGTCCTGCCGCGAGATCTCCTGCGATGGCTGGCAGGTCTGGCCTTTATAGTTATGGGCAGCTTGATGCTGGTCAAGATCATCTAAGGGGAGGAGGGTGTCAAACATGGGACAAGCTGCAGAACCCGGCTGGGCGACGGCTGCTCTGGCCTGTCGTCAACAGATGGAGGCCTGGATTGATCGGGCTCTGGCGCGCCACGCTGCCGTGCCGTATATGGGCTCTCATGACGAGGGGGAGTTCCTGGCCTCGTGGTTCACCCATCATCTGCTGACCGGCGATGAGCGCATCATCGCCTTCGCCCGCAGCCTCTGCGACGGTTTTGCCGAATGGGTGGCGAAGAATTACATGCACGGCTACCCTTCGCGCGCTGAGGCGCATCATGGCCCTGAGAACTACAACTACTTTCTGCTGCGGCTATGGCAGGTGGACCGCTATGGGCCTGCGGCAGAGCTACTGGTTGACGCCGCTCACCATGTGGGGAACTGGGCCCCAGGCGTTCCCGACTGGTTTGACTGGGAGAGCGGATGGTTTGTCAACTGGTGGACCGGGGCGAAGGAGGTTGGTGGCCCGGAGACGCGGTTCGAGGTGCCCGACCATGTCCGGCTCATCCAGTTGGCGCTAGCTGGCTATCACGTTACGGAAGAGGCCAAGTATCTCGACCTATCAGTGCGTTGGTCCAGACGCTGGGCACAAGCTATCCGTGATGCGCCACTTGGCCAGCCGCCTCTGGAACTCATCCCCCCGGGCGCTGAGCCCGATTCCGAACAGTTGAGCGTGGCGTCATCTCGTCACCATCTTACTCCCGACGATCCGCGTGTGGAGCCACACGTGGCGGCCGGGACCATTGACGCGCTGCTAGACCTGTGGCAGCTTACGGACGAGGCCCTTTTCCGCGATGCCGCCCGCAAGCTGTGCGAGGCGCTCATCCCTGAGCTGGGTGATGCGTATGCTGAGCCGCCCGGCGGCTACCTGATACAATACCGCGCTCGCACCGGCGACACCAGTCTCGATGAGCGAATCATCGAGGCCCTCGAGCCGTTGCGAGAGCCGACACCCGGCAACCCCCTCATGGTTATCGAAAGCTCCGGCTCAGGCCCTGTCAGAGGCATCGGCGGGCGCTGGGATATGATCCGCTGGGGCTATCGGCAGCCAGATGGGAGCATCCTACCAGAGCAAGCGTTGTCCTGCGCGTCTATGGCGTTGGGTTATGCACTGACAGGTGACGTGGAATGGGCACGCCGGGCGATGGAGCTTGCGGCCCTACGCATCAAGCTGGCTGCCAGGAGCCTGCGTGACGGTCGTGAGAGTGGGTGCTTGGGTGACACTACTCACGCCGCTGCAGCGGGCAATGGTCGTTGCAGTGGATATGGCTGTATGACCACGGCATACTACCCCCTGGTGGCCGGAGCGGTCAGACGCTTCGGGCAGGAGGAGCTAGACCCCCGGCTGCCACAGACCCCACTGCCGCCACAAATGGCAACGCTCATCCGTCCAGCGCCATGCAACGAGGCACCCCGGCTATATCAGGGATCCTGACCACACCGTATCGGCCTGTTTGCCGTCCCTGAAAGGTCTAAGGCCGACGGCAGGAGAAACTGTCCCTGTCGTATGGCGAACCCTATTGAACTTCTAGGCCAAGAAGGTGAGGCAGATGCGTGTTTTAGCAGTGGGAGCACATCCGGACGACATCGAGATTCTTTGCGCCGGCACTCTGGCCAAGTACGCCCAGCGCGGTGACGAGGTCTTCATGTGCTGTGCCACTGACGGAGCAGCCGGGCATATGCTGATCCCGCCGGATGAACTCAAGGTCATTCGTGAGCAGGAGGCGTGCCGGTCTGCCGAGGTCATCGGCGCTCAGATTATGTTCCTGGAGGAGGACGACGAGTTTCTATTCCACGACCGGCCCACGCGCTTGAAGTTCATTGACATGATCCGCTGGGCCGACCCACAGGTGATTATCACCCACACGCCGGATGACTATCACCCCGACCATCGTGCCTGTTCCGAACTGGTCTTCGGAGCCAGCTTCGTCTCTACCTTGCCCAATATCAAGACCGACCACGAGGCTCAAGAGGGCATCGCCGCGCTCTTCTATATGGACACGTTGGCTGGCGCGCGCTTTGAGCCGGACCTGTACGTGGATGTGACAGAAACTTACGAGACGAAGCGACAGATGCTCAACTGCCACGCAAGCCAGGTCAAATGGCTGAAGGACCACGATAACATTGACATCCATGAGTTCATAGACGGCGTGGCGGCGATGCGCGGCTTGCAGTGCGGGGTAGAGCTGGCCGAGGGCTTCAAGGCGGCGTGGGTGTGGCCGCGGATCTCGCCTGAGCGCCTGTTGCCGTAGAGGAGCGAGCATTGAGCAGCATTGCCGGCTATTCATTCCCCGGCCCGTCTCCCGAAGGTCTGCTAGACAGGATGCGGACTGTCATTGACCATGACGGAAGCATCTGCGCCAGTGAGGCTAGCCCACTGCAAGGCTGGGGCTTGTGCGCTGTCTCGCCCAAGCCGGTCGGTGAACTGGAACGCATAGCGGTGACAGAGGACCGGCAGGTAGCGGCGGTGATGGCTGGCTACTTATATGGCGGCGATGCTGAGGCCGAGAAGCAGCCCGGACTCTATTGTCTGCGCCGGTATCTGGATGAGGGGACGCAGTTCATCAAGAAGCTAAACGGCTCCTTTGTCATCGCCATCATTGACAGGCGTAGCGACACGGTGGTACTGGCAGCCGACCCCCACAATTCGCGCCCGCTCTATTACTGGATCGGTAACGGCGTACTATTCAGCAGTTCGGTGCGCGCAATTCGACAACATCCACGAGCGCTGAGCAAGCTCATCCCCGACCGGCTGCGCGAGTTCCTGATGGTGCGGATGCTCCTGCGGCCGGGCACTTACTATGAGGGTATCGAGCAGGTGGCGGGTGGTTGCATAGTCACCATCCGAAGCGGCCAGGCCCGCGAGGAGCGCTACTGGCCGCCAGGGCCGGTCCACCACGTCAAGGAGAGCCTAGACGATGCCGCTCACCGTACTGCCGAGGCGATGAGGCAGGCGACGGAGGTCACCTGCCCGGCGGGCAAGCGGACCCTCCTGATGCTCAGCGGCGGGATTGATTCCCGCTTCATAGCCTGCCTGTTGCCGAGGCCTACCTTGTGCACAACTCTACAGATGGAGGCGGCTCGGGAGGTGAAGCTGGCCCAGCAAGTGGCGGGCGCCTTGGGTCACTCTCACGTATTCGTCCAGGTGCCAGAGACCTATCCGCTCACCCACCTCGAGGAGGGCACTCGGATAGGGGAGGCCTACGATGGTTTTCAGCACGCTCACGGCGAACCAATCCGGCAGTTATGTGAGGAGCACAGAATCGAAGTCGCGGCAAGCGGTTGCAAGTTAGGTGTCTGGTTCCGAGAACCCCGAAGCATGCTACGAAAGCTGCACGTGGGCCGCAGGAATGTAGCGCTGCCGTTGATACTCCCGGCGCACAAGACCGCCTTTGAAGATGCGCTGTGGGCGGAGCACGGGGCAGGATACCTGGACAAACTCGCGCCACTGTTCATCGGCACGACCGCCGACGAGCTTTGGGAATACTTGACGTACCAGGCCAGGGCATCTGAGCAGACTGTGGCGCCTTACACCGAGTACCTCTACGACCGAGTGACCCTTGCGCGGATGACTGAATCTTGCCTGCTGCGTTGTCATCTGAATGCGGCAAGTCTTGGCAGTTTCGCCCAGGAGGGCATCCCCGTATTCGACCGCAATCTGGGGCAGACGGCCCTCAGTATTCTTCCACAGTATCGTTTGAAAGGGCGGGCATTCAGACGCGCCTTAGCGATCGTCAATCCAGAAGTGGCGCGTATTCCCTGGTCAGCGACCGGCGCGCCGGCTGATGCCAATGACTGGTGGGCACTAGCTTACTATGTAGGCCGACAGAGCGTGCGGCGTATCTTCGATGCGCTTGGCTCCTCTGCCGGACCGGCGCCCATCGAGCCCTTTCCGCGGGCCGCTGCGGCGTTGCGCACAGAATATGGTCGCGAGTTGCTGAGGAGCAGGGCAGCCGACTCACCACTCTATGATCTAGGCATATTGCGTCCGGCGGCGCTAACGCAGGCCATCGAGGATCATATTGACCGCAGGTTCCACTATGGCGTCTTTCTATATCTATGGCTGACGTTAGACGAGTGGCTGCGCAAGTACCACTAGCCAGGTCAATCAGTATAGGGAGTAAAGCTACGCAATGAGCCTCCTGGGTGGCTATTTCAATGTGGAGGAACCCGGCGATCTACTTGAGCGCATGGCAGGCGCCATGGGATACTCTCAGGCGCTCATCGCGCAGCGATCCGGCGACAACTGGGGGCTGTGTGCAATTGGGCCCCGGGCGGCCGGGGAACGCCAGTGCATTGCAGTAAGCGAAGACGGGCAGGTTGCGGTCGCCGTGGCCGGGTATCTGTTCGATGCCGGGGAGGACGGAGACCGGGGACCGGGCCAATATTGCCTGGACCTCTACGAACAGTACGGCAAAGATTTCCCCAAGCACCTTAACGGCACTTTTGCTATTGCGGTACTCGATAATCGTCGCCAGGTTCTACTGCTGGTGGCCGATCCGATGTTCACTCGCCCCCTGTTCTATCGGAACGGACGGGATTGTGTGTTTGCCAGCCAGGTCAAGGGCGTTCTGGCGGATAGGCGTCTCAGCAGTGAGTTGAACTCTGAAAAGCTGCGCGAGTTCTTGACATTAGGCAGCTTGCTGGGCCCTAGCTCATACTACCGCGAGATTAAGCAGGTTCCGGGGGGCACGGTGGTGGAGATCAGCGCCACTGGCGAGCGGCAATGGCGCTACTGGCCGCCACGATTCGAAGAGGATTCTGCAATGACGCTCGAGGAGGCCGCCGAGCTGCTTGCCACCGTCATCTCCAAAGCTGTGCAACGCGCCTGTCCTGCTGACAAGCGCATCGTGCATTTGCTCAGTGGTGGCATTGATTCTCGGACTGTGGCGGCTTGCCTACCGCCGGGGACTGAGTGTGTGACGATGCACCGGGTCAAAGACCGTGAGGTGATGCTGGCACAGAGCGCTGCCGCCGCGTTAGGCCACAAGCACACGTTCATAGAACTTGGCCCCACCTTCCCTCTAGATATTATGGAGGAGGTGGAGGCAATATCTGAGGGGATGTACCCGTTCAATCACGGCCAGGCCCTAGCGGTCCGCGCCTTCACGGACGAGGTTGGCGCAGAAGTAGTCTCCACCGGTTGGATGTTCGATGCTTTCTTTCAAGCTCCGTATCTGCCCAATGCGGAGTTGCGGCTTGGGCCGTGGGGGATGAAAATCCCCCGGCTTCTGCCCTACGACGAGGGCTACCCGTCTACTGTTATGTGGCATTACTTTGCTATGCTAGATAGTGAAGGGATGGCAGCATTGCTTGGTCGGAAAGCTGCTGAGCGACTCAGGCAACGCCTCGAGGCATGGGTCGCTGACCTGCAAGGGCAGGCGCGCGCGGTTATTCCCAACCCATACGATGAACCCTTATTCATATTCCTTTCCAACCTATGTCGCTGGGACAAGTACCTTAACGTAGCTTGCTTCGAGCGGATGGCGCAGCAAGGGATGCCCTTCTGCGACCACAATCTGGTGACAGCGGCGCTTAGCATTCCTATGCAGCATCGCTTCAATAGTCGCGCATACCGGCGGGCGTTGGCCCTAATAAGCCCGGAGGCAGCACGTATCCCCCTGGCTTCACGTGGGATTCGCGCTCTCCAAAACGAGTGGTCCGCTGTTGGCACCGAGGTTATTCAGCGCCTGTTAGCCCGAATGCGACGTAGGCTTAACCGCTCGCTTGGCACCCATCTGCGCCCTGCACAATTGGTGTCGTGGCCACAAATGGGCGAGGCCCTGTACGCCACCGAGGCGGGCCGCAGCCTGCTGCGCACGCTTGCGGCAGACGCCGTATTGTGCGAGATGGGAATCCTCAAGCACGATGGTTTGCAGCAAACCATCGAAGACCACATCGGCCGCAAGCGCGATGGCTCCCGCTTCCTGCTCGCCTGGCTGACGCTGGAGCACTGGCTGAGGGCCCAGCACTGAGCTAGGCAAGTGAACGGCAGAGAATTCAGCAAGAGGCCTGGTCTTAAGCGCTGCCCTTATGAACTTAACATACGGGGTCCGAGTTGAGTTGTAGGAGAATGAGGTATGACGTCAGTTTACTTGGCGCCTCCTATCTGCTTGTGTATTGCCTTTGTGTTCTCGATGCTAGGGATGGGAGGCTCACAGCTTTATATCCCCGTGTTGTTCTGGCTAGGAATGGATTTCAAGGTGGCGGCAATTCCCCTGGGGCTGCTGCTCAATGTAGTAAGTAGCTCTTCGGCGGCGACTACTTACATTCGCAACCGGCTCGTCAACTGGCGAGTGGGACTACCCTTTGCCGTGGCGATGCTGCTGCTACCACCACTGGGCACCCTTGTCAACCTGCAGATGGCTGTGAAGCCGATAATTGTGGCCTTTGCCGGGTTCACTGCCACTGCTGCGCTCTTGATGCTAAGTGGCTGGAAGCCGCGCCGTGGCAGCTTATCCCGTGCTGGTCAGGTGAGTCTCGGGCTGGGTGGTGGCAGCGTTTTGGGCTTTGTGGTCGGATTGATTGGGCGAGGGGGCGGTTCGTTTGTGGTACCATTGCTTTATATCTGCGGCCTGGAGGCAAAGGTGGCAGCCGCTACCTCGTCTGTTGTAGTCACTGGCTCCGCCTTCTCGGGGTTTATGTCTCATCTGCCGACAGCGCACTTGCACACAACCACAACTCTGGCAACCGCCGTGGCGGTCTTACTGGGCAGTCAGCTGGGCTCACGGCTGATGGCGACAAAGATGAAGTCCAGGCTAGTCAGGATAGTGTTTGGATGTATCTTACTAGGAGTGGCTGCAATGCTGATCATTAAGGACGTGATCCTCTCGTAGCCACATCGCTCTGCGTATCCGTGGGGCAGGCGATTAGATATGCCAACCTTCAAGGCCACCGGAATCTGCCTAATTGTCCGCAAGTATCGCGGGACTGAACGGATCGCGACCTTCTTCACCCGCGAGCGGGGTAAGGTGGAGGCGGTCGCAAAAGGCGTCGGCAAGCCGGGCAGTAGCCTTGCTGCGGTAGTGGAGCCACTTGCGTTATCCCGGCTATTCTTCGCCGAGGGCCGCAACCTCGACCGCCTCACGCAGGCCCAGGTCGTCAACTCAGGCCCAGGTCGTCAACTCGTTCTACGGCTTACGCACCGATATGCAGCGCTTCGGCTATGCCTCATACGTGGCAGAGCTCACTGCCCGCACCACTGAGCCGGGGCAGCCATATCCCGCTCTGTTTGAGCTTCTGGAGGCGACGGTAAGCGCTATTGAGACCAGCGACGACCCGCAGAAGTTCGCTATGGCGTATGCGCTCAGGCTGCTGGCTGCATTGGGAGTGGCGCCGGTGACCCAGCAGTGCGTGGGGTGTGGCCAGGAACTGGCCGGCGAGGTGGTGTACAGTCCCATCAGTGGCGGCCTGGTGTGCCGCGAATGCCAGATTGAGGGGCAGGTTGCGCTTCTCATCTCCCCGGCCGCACGAGGGCTGCTGCGA
>JALGTI010000515.1 GCA_029821455.1 Candidatus Zipacnadia bacterium
GATGGTGGAGTGGATTGTGAAGCTGGTGGAAGATTAGGTGTACTGCTGTTGATAAGTCAGGAGACCCCGTTCACGGCAGGCCTATTGCTGCATCTCCGCCATCCGGTAGCCCAGGCCGGTGCCCTGGAGGCTTGAGCAGTCAGCCATGCCGTTTTGGATATTGAAGATGCCAGCGTGGATGCGCTTCTCGGCCTCTGAGGTGGCAAACGGGAAGAACTGGCGGCTGTTGGCCTCCACGCCCATTATCGTGTACAGCCGCGCACCCATCCCGACAGAATGAATCAGCGCGCCTCCACGCCCATTATCGTGTACAGCCGCGCACCCATCCCGACAGAATGAATCAGCGCCAGGCTGGGGTTGGTGAGGTCCTGCACCGCGTAGGGGATGCCAAGCTCGCGGGCCTTGGACGCAAATACCATATCTGCTGAGTGCCCCTTGCAGGTCTTCAGCGCAATCCCCGACCAGCCCAGCTCCATCGCTAAATCGAAGCTCTCCAGGTCAGTGAGGCTCTCGTCAACCAATACTGGCTTGATGGCCGATAGCTCGCGCATATCGTGGCGGTGGGCAGCCATGTCGCGCTCGGTGGGCTGCTCGATGTAGAGAATCTTGTCGAAGCAGTCGTGGCTCTGCTCTTTGATGTGGGCGAGCATCTCGATGATGTACTGGGGGCTATCGCATTGCTCGTTAGTGTCGGCGGTCATCAGCAACTCATCGGCCCGGTTCAACTTGCCTAGCTCTTCCATCCCGATGCGATAGACAGCCAGCATCCGTTCCACGTCCCAGTCGAGGTCGTGGCCACGCAGCTTGACCTTCAGGCAGTGCATGCCCTGGGCGGCGATCCAGTCGTCGAGGCTGTTGGGCAGGCCATCATCGGGGTCGGTGTCATCTACCTCGGCGCGGGTCAGCTTGTCCAGGCCGCCGACGAGGTGGAAGATGGGCACGAAGCGGTCGTAGGCGGGCTTGATGTACTGGCTAATGTACTTGCCCTTGAAGTCGGGGCCCAGCCACCGAGACAGGTCACTGCAGAAGTCGCGCCCATAGCCACTGTAAACATCAATGCCGTTCACATTGCCGAAGGCATCGTGCAGCGCGGCGTCCACCGGGGGGATGCAGGGCTGCAGCTTTCGCTGGACGCAGACTTCCTGGGAGATGCGGCGCAGGTCGTCTTCCAGGTCGAAGAAGATGTCAATGGGATGGGATGGGCCTTCATATGCGGAGACCAGGGCGCAGTAGGCCTCCGTTATCGCCTGCATTGCCTCGACCTTGGCCTGGTGATCCAGATTGGGGTCTGGCCAGCCCCAGAAGTCCATCAGGAAGATGCCACCATAGCCCTCGGCGACCTGCCCGGCTCCGTTTTCTACGGTGATTTTCACGGTGCAATAGGTGCACTCAGGCACTACAACCGCCCCGAACTTGAGCGGCGTGCGGGCCGTCACTTGTTCATAGCTTGCCTTGACTTCGAGAATGCGAATATCGCTGTTCATAGTGTGTCTTGCTCCTCTCATCTTTGCAGACGGCCAATCAATGGAATATGAATTCCACAGATTGCGTCCTAATCCTCTGAGATGCTGTGACAATCCATACTGCCAGGGAGTGATACGCGTGGCGAGGCTACTAGCTGTGCTGTTGACGGGCGTACTTGCGGTAACACTGATGCCGGCGAGGGGTGACGAGGGCTGCAACTCCGATGTGGACCTGGGGGACCTGATGCGCGAGGGCCGGCAAGAGAAGATTGCGCTGGCCGAGGAGCTGGGGTTCTCGCCGGAGCCATCTTGCTTGCCGTAACCATGTCAGGCCTCGAGGCAGTAGGTGTCCGAACCGCAGTGCGCTGGGCACACCTGGGCTGGTTCGCAATTGAGGTGGCAATAGCGTGGTACCTGTGGCCAAGGTGCTTGTCGGCCTGGCATAGCGGGTATCGTTTGTGGATGCTACCAATGATGACATTGTCGGCAGCGATTCTTGCATGGATGCTCTACGCGATCGTGGGCTTCGTAATGGGAACTGAGCAGCTTCCCGCCCCATGGGCCTGGTTGAGTTGGGCTTGGTGGCTGCTGATAGTTGCTACCGTCCTCATAGGTGTCGCATTGCGTGTCATCTCCTCGCTCGTCTCACGCCAGCGGCGATAGCAGCCTGTGCACGCGGAATCGGTCGAGTTGACGGGTGGGAACTTGTGGCTCCCGCCCTCTGTGCGTCTGGCGGATAACATGCAACTACTTCGCGTACTCGACGGCCCTCGTCTCGCGGATGACGGTGACGCGGATCTGGCCCGGGTAGTCCAGCTCGCTCTCAATCCGCTCCACCATTGACTTGGCCAGGCGATGGGCC
>JALGTI010000131.1 GCA_029821455.1 Candidatus Zipacnadia bacterium
CGAAACACACTGTCACACAGCGTCCGCAGCCTACGCACCCTTGGCTGCCCTCTCGCTCGATGTACCGGTAACTGAGTTTGTGGTAACTGTAGCGTGCAGCGCGTTGTGACCGCAGTTGCCGGGGATTGTGCCCGCTGGCCTCGCGTGTATAGCCTGCCAGCCTGCAGGAGTCCCACGCCCGAATGCGTTGCACCGTCCCATCCGGCAGCGTGCGGTCAGTTACATAGAAGCAACTGCAGACCGGACAGATGAAGCTGCAGCCACCACAGCCCAGACAGCGGCTGCCAATCCGCTCCCATACGCCTTCGGGGACCGCCTCCCCTGTAATGCGCCGGATCGCAGCAGGCATATTCCCCTTCTGCTCAAGGTCAGTGAACAGCTCTTCGGCCCGGCGCTCACGTTCCGGGGCAAGAGCCTCATCGGCTGGCTCCAGTAAATCAGGGAGGTGCTCGGCCAGACGCTCTCTGCTTACTGCCCACCTCCACCAGGTAGGTGTTGTCTACCAGCGATAGTTGCAGGTCGTAGCCTTCCTTGGCGTATGGACCTGTGTCGCAACAAGAGCAAAAGCAGCGGGCATCGGCCTTTTCCGAGCAGGCCAGGGCCACGATCATAGTACGCGACCGCCGCGCGCCATACAGGTCGTCCTCGAATTCGCCATCAAGGAAGAAGTGATCCAGGCGCTGAATGGCCGCCACATCGCAGGGACGTACTCCGAACAGCAGACGGCTGGGCTCCAGGCCCCGCTGCTCGATCCGGGGCGGGTCACCTGGTAGCACCCTGAACATCTCCTCAGCCATCGGCAACAGCACCGAGGTCGGTGGCACCAGGGAGTTACCGTATTGGAGTTCTATGTCATCAACTGACCCTATGACATCAAAGAACACATCGCCGGGCGGCGTGCGCGTCGGCCCGATCACCTCGTCCGCGCAGGCCATCAGGCGATCAATTACTTCCTCAAGCCTGTTGGCCGGCAGGCTGTATGTTGCAAGAGCAGGCATCATTACACGCTTCCTTCTAGGTGCCTGTTGGTATTTCCAGCGATGCAGCGACTGGCAGGTGATGGGCTGAACCGGTTCTCGTGTCCAGATGAACGGGGCCAGCCAGAGCTTGGGCAATGTCCCGGAATTGCCACGGAAGCATCACCACATCACCTGGCACACCTGCACTGCACCTGATGGGCAGGACCTCCGACCCGAATGTGGTGCTTATGCTGATGCTGCGGCCCTCGCGTGTTTCCAGTTGGCGGCAGGTCTCCGGATTGATAACCACAAATGGGGTACGCTGGTCGGCAAGCTCCCGCGCCAGTATCTCAGCTCCTCTTGCCCGGGCGTCGAACGCCCAACTGCCCTCGTCGTGCCGCACCACCAGAGCGTGTGGGCGCTCTGGACTGGTGCCTGCCAATTCCGGAATTTCGCGCGCTGGTCCCACCAGATCCTGAGTGTCGTTGCCCAGAGCGGGGACGGCCGCAGCCGGCTGGCCAGATGTCACCTGCTGCCAGTCTACCGGGCCATATCCGGGTACGTGCTGGCTGATCTGGGCACGGAGTGCCATTATGTCTGCCGCCAGCGCCGGGGGCACCTGAGTAGCGCTCAGATCTCGGAGAATCTGCGCAAGCTCGCGACTCTCCCCGGGTGGTGACGCCACCTTGGGCAAGGGCCAGATCGTACCGTCGTGGCAGGTGAAGGTCCCCTCGCACTCGCCCCAGCCCGCCATCGGCAAGACTACATCTGCAAGTTGCGAGGTGGCAGTCTCAAAGCAGCCCACGCACAGCAGAAACTCCAGTTGCTCCCGCAGCCTCTGAAGCTGCCCCTCGCCGATGAACTTCTCGACCGCCTCCGCAAACACCACCAGCCCCCGCAGATGACCTTCGCTAGTCAACATCTCAAAGGTGCTCAAGCCCCGAATCTCGCCTTCCCTAACGGGGGCAATCCCCATATCGGTAACACCGACACTGTTGCAATCCGAGCGCAAGGCGAAGACGTTGGCGGCCTCCGCGCCAGAGGCTTCGCGGAGCATTGCCAGCTCTGCAAGATGCGCCGCCTCTTCGGGGATCTGCAACGCGGTCGTGGAGAAGACTATACCCAGACGCTTGGCTGCCCGCAGTAGCAAACACGCTTCACGGAATGTCTCCAGTTCGACACCAGTTTGCTCCAGGGTATTGCGTCCATCTGCATCCAGACCACCTGAGCCTGCCACCGATTCGACTAGCAAATGGAGCAGCGCGCCTCGGGCGCCAAGCTTGTGTCGTACATACAGGGCGGCTAGGTCGCGCAAGCCTTGGTCTACCTCATCAATCACGATCACCGTGGCCCCAGCTTCGGCAGCTTCCATTATGTAACCGGCTGCTTGGGGGCTCTCCCAACTGAGGTTGGAATTCAGGCACAGAATCACATCGCTGTTGGCAATTTCGGAAAGGACAGGAGAGCGATACGGCATGCAGAAGGTCTGCTCCAGACCCCAGATGCTCCCAGCGTCCACGGCGCGAGCAGAGCTGTCCAGGTTTGGTGTGCCCAATGCCTCCGTGGAATATAGGCGGCAAGCGAAAGCCTCTTCATTGGTCAAGTGGCCCCCGCAAAGCACGCCGATGGCTTGCGGCCCTTCCTGGAGCACTGACTTCAGGCTATCTGCCGCTGCCCCGGTAGCCGCTTCCCACGAGGCGTCTTGCTGGCCTATCTGCGGACGCAATAACCGGCGGTTACTCTCGATGAGGCCGCCGGCTTGCCAGCCGCGCAGGCATAGGCGTCCTGCTCCCGCAGGATGCACCTGGCTGGGCAGCACGGCGAACATCTGCTCGCCAACTACCTCTAGGTACATCCCACAGCCACAACCACAAAATGGACAGATAGCGAATCGCCTGCCCATTCGAAGCCTCCTCGCAATTCAATAGCGCTCGCTACGCAATGCCTATTCTATCACTGTCAATAGTGCTGCTATGTGCTCCCCAGTGCTTGCGCCTCCCATAATGCTCTGCCCGACCGCGCCGCAGTACCGCGAATGCGTTTAGCTGACAAAGCCTATTGCGTCTCACCCCGAAGCGGCGCTCTGTCCTGACTCTCTGTGCCACCATGACAATACCCGAAGCGCCCTCTTAGCCCTTGTGAAATTCTGCACATATATTGTGAATTTCCGCACATGCGGCCGATCTCCTCCTTTACAAGAAAAAATCTTCTAAATTTTTTTCCGGCGATCGGACCACCACTCGGCGATACTCTCTTTCATCCGTCCTTTTCCATCCATCGCCGCAGCGGAGACCAATGGAGGGACCCGCTTTACATGGTCGAAGCGCGAAGCTGACAAAGTCTATTGCGTCTCACCCCGAAGCGGCGCTCTGTCCTGACTCTCTGTGCCACCGTGACAATACCCGAAGCATCTTCTTAGCCCTTGTGAAATTCTGCACATATATTGTGAATTTCTGCACATGTAGCCAATCTCCTTCTTCACAAGAAAAAATTTTCCAAATTTTTTTCCGGCCATCCGGCCACCACTTGGCGATACGCTCTTGCATTCGTCCTTTTCCATCTATCGCTGCAGCGGAGAGCAATGAAGCGACCCGCTATAGGTCGTCGAAGCGCGGACTTAGGTGGACCCGGTTGTCAAGACAGGCAAAGGGCCGTTATTAAGGTGCATTGCAGTAGCCGCGGAGGGGCCTGAGAGGGCTGGTTGCTGTGCCCACTCCCGCCCCTTGCAGGGGGCGGCCCGGCTGGCTCCGGAGTAGCCTTCCCAGGACATCAGGTAATCTAAGGCCTGGTGCAGTCGCCGGTAATTGCAGAAGGCAAAGTACCTCGACAACCCCTGCTCTGACCTGTGTAATAGGTCAGCCGCTGATCAAACGGGCCGTAGAGCATAGCCACTACCTTAGTCACACCGCAATCGCTCCTGCGAACATCCTCTTGCGCCAAAGAAACTTTCCAGCCCCTCACGTCAGGTGCAAGGGAATACTTCACACGGGCCTCTTCCGTACGCAACGCTGCCGGCTGATGACAGCAGTCTGCAACTGAGACAAATTCTAACCTGCCCAGCGTATGAGAAAGCACTTCTACGAGCCAGGTCAATAGCCGTCAGCAGACCCTCTGAAGCGTCTTGAAGCGGTCAAGTTCATATTTGCGAGGGATGATCTATGCTCTCATAAGTAAGAGGGCCGATAGCGGACTGTGTGACCCGATTGTCAAAGACTCATACAGGTGATACGATGCCCAAGCAGCAGCCGGCGAAATAGCCGCACACCAAAAAATAGCTCTCAATCAATACCAACCTCACTTTCGCCTTGATAGCTCGTTCTATGCTGGGAATCTCAGTTATTGCGAAACTCTGGGTAGCCTACGGCCGGCAGATGTCTACAAGCCTCACAAAAACTTCATTTAGCAGGAGAAATGAACTATAATAGCAAATAGTATATTCAGGCCCTAAGATAGTCGAGCTGGGAGGAACCTCGCGTGAGCTTGTTACCGAAGTTGCATGTCTGCAGTCTGTGTGGATTATGCCTGGCCGGCGTTGTGGCTTTCATCTGGCTGGCGGCTGCGCCCGTCACAGGTCAGGATGAGCCTGTCATAGACGCGGGCGAGACTGTCACAGGTGAGGGCGAGCCCGTCACAAACGAGGGTGAGGCTGCCACAAGTGAGGACGAGCTGCTCACAACCCTCGACGACCTCGTCTCAGATGAGGGGGGCGCTATACCACGTATCGCCCAGCCGATTTGGGAAGAAACGCCCTATCCGGCTGCCGAGTGCACCCGGAGGCTGCAGCTCCGGTATAACGTTGACTTGACAGAGGTGGATAAGTTGGTCGAGGCAGCTAACATCGGAGGCCCGCTGGTATGTACGCGCGAGGGGCGGCAGTTGATCGTGCAAGGCCCCGAAGCTGCTGTCAGTATGCTGGAGGAGGCGGTGGCCAAGCTGCTTTATGATCCTATCGTCTGCGAGACCGTTCGTCTCTACTACGTGCGGCAGCCAAACGTGCTTATGGATGTGCTGAAGCCAATAACGACCCACCTTGCGGCAGGCGTACAGATGGTTGGGCTTGGAAGCTCGGAGGAAGAAGACGGAGGCGGTGGGGGTGCAAGCTGGCTCGACGAAGGCGAAGGTAGTGGGACTAGTATGGAGGATTATGAAAGTGGGGATTATGCACGGGCGTTGAAGCCCGGCGAATGGGCTAAAGGTGAAGTTCAAATCGGGGGAGGTGCAGGGTTTCCGATGCTCATATTGGCCGGCCCGCGCTCGCAAGTGCGCGCTCTCAAGCAGGCGATTGCCGCCATTGACGTACCGCACCCAGAGGTACGTCTCGACCTATGGGCGTTCCAAATCAGTGGCAGCGATGCCGGCCGCGTGGCGAAACGCGCCCAGAAGGCGCGTGATTGCGTGGAGACGGTGGCACGCCTCGTGCGCGGGTATCTGCACCAGTTGGAGGCCTGTGCCCTTGCCGACCAGCTACGGAATGAGCAACTGCAGAAGCAGCCACTGGCACAACTTCTGGACACCGGGGTGAGCCAGGCACAGGGGCCCAGCGGCGAACAAGAACAGGAGGCGGAACCCGAGGAAGTCGGGCTGGCAGATCTGGATGAACTGCTGTCCGGTCAGTCCAAGATGTCCGCACTCCCCAATCTGACGGAATCCCTCGGCCCAAGGGTGCTAATCACACCGTCGGGCCGGGGCCGCCATCCACTGTCGCTTACCGAGACACTCACAACGCTACTGATGATGATGCCCCGGCAAGGTGATAGCTGGCGTGAGACCTTACAGCAGGAGCTGGAAAGACAGCTCGGCGAGTGGCTCGATCATCTGTGCCAGGAGGACCCTGAAGCACTGAAAACATGGTATCTACTTCTCAGCCAGGAGCCGACAGAAACGCAGAACAGTCTGGTCAGCCTGCTGGCGCAGAAGCTATCCATGCCGCAACAGGCGCAAGGCCCCAGCCAACTGCCATCTGTGAAGGCCTTACTGCCCCAGAGGCTACTTGAGAGGTTCTACGATGCTGGATATGTTGACGTTGCGCAGGAAACAATCGGCGGCTTTCTGCTGGACTATCAGACACACCTCACGAACCGCCGAGCCTTGCCTGCTGACCGCCTGAGCAGACGGGCTGCTGACGTGCAGGTCGTGCTCCAGAATGCCGAGCGCGCCCTGGCCGTAGATGTGCAGAATCTGTTTCTCCGCCCGCTGCTGGCCGAGTTGCGGGCGATCGCGAGCAGCGGCGGCCGCGGAGGGCTGGCATCAGCAGGCAGGACAAGTATCACCGTGCTGTCCGGCAGCCAGGCGACAGTCAAGGCCCTCACCCGTAGTTACTTTGATGTGACCCAGCCCATCGATCTGAATCTGGATTATCAAACGCTGCAAGACCCGGAAACTCTTCGCACTGCGCTATACGAGGCGCTGGACGAGCGGCCCCAGGTCTGGTCAACTATGGTCGAGGGTACTGAGCTTCGATTCACCCCCCATATTCTGCCCGGGGGAGGTGCGGCTGAATTGCAGATCAGCCTCAATATTGGGCACGAGAGTCCCTACATCCCTCCCACCGAGCAAGCACGTCGCCAACCGACTCCGCTCAGCCGTGTCGGCAGCCATTATGCGCAAACCAGCGTGTATGTCAACTCTCTGGACCTGTTCGCCCTTTCCAGCCTGACACTCCGCACAAGTCACGCGCGACCGGGTTTCAAAATGCCCGTGCTGAGTCAGATTCCCTTGCTGGGGAAGATGTTCTGCTTCCCTCGCAAGCCTGCCCAAGTCCACCATGAAAGCATTTTGGTGATCTCCTCGACGATTCTGCCCACCGGAATGGACCTCGGGGCGCTGGTGGATTTCGAATGGGCCGGGCAGTAGAATTGTGGGATGTCCTCACGCCTCTACGAAGCGGCTCTGCTCCGCACCGAAGCCTTGGTAGATGTGTCCGATGCTGTGGCCCGTTCGTAGGAAAGCAGGGGACGGCTACCTAGTCTCGTCAATATAAGCGCGTCAACACGTGGCTGCACCAATATTGATAGGAAGACACTGCAACGCCCACTAAGCAGGCCACGGCAGACGGCGCGTCCTATAGGCATGGCGCCTCCCCCCTCCTCGTTGAGTTTGCATCTGACCGAGTATCTGGGCGGTGATGAACGACTACTGGGTAACGGAGTGGCTGAAGCTGACGACTTCGGGAGGGTGGCTAAGATGATACGCGATACAGCCTTGGTGATCTCGGAGCCGAACAGTGAGGGCCTGGTAGGGACGCTCACCCGCGAGGACCTCTGCGCCATAGCAAGCGCCGTTGGGAGAATGCCGGTCAGGCAACCAGTCAGAGCCCCAGTTTGGGCTCCGCCAGTTGCGCTGGCGGCTGTGGCAGTTGTGATGGCAGCGGTCATGGTGAATGGTCCGCAGGATATGATAACACCTGAAGGCTTGCCCTCCTCGTCCACGATCGCACAAACTTCCCCCTCGCCGGCAGACGCAGAGGGAATAGTGTCTCCTGTTCGGACCACGAGAACGTCGGCTGTGCGAACACCTTCTGACGAGCTCACGGACGAGAGTAGCGATGCCGAGGGAGGCAGCGCCAAGGGGCGGAGGCAGTGACCGGCGGCCCTTCAACGTCAAGGAGTGCGCTTAATGGTCGTGTGGTGGTCGCTGCCGGTTATTGCCTATCGACTGTTGACGGAGGGCCGGCCGTATCGGTCCGCTGAGGAGCAGGCCATGGTGACGAACATGGTGTCCCCGGCTGCCCTGATTGGGTGCTAGCTGACCTTCTCCCTCGAACGTCGAGCTCTACAGGAAAGTGGGGAACCGGGGATCGGAAGCTAAAGTGTGTTGCGCTGCTGCGGGACCGTAGGAGAGGCTGATCACGGGAACTGGCCTTCCTAGGCCGACCTAACCAGAGCGTCGGGACAGTATAGGGGCGCCTGGGGAGCACAGCCGTAGGCCGTTGCCAGCTCGCCCGCCCGCGGCCGGTGTCTGGACTACATTCATGTGCACTCAGGCTGCAGGAAGTATTCACAGTTGCTTTCAGCAGAGGTACCTGATGGGTGAAGCCAAGAGAGCCGATTTGCAGGTACGATTTGACAGGCGGATACGGTTGCAGTTTCAGGGGGCAAAGGTTACTTCCGATGCCGGGCTGTTGGCCGTAAGAAAGTTGGACGAGGCCCTGGGCTTGACTGAGTTGGCAGGGGTTACATTGGCGGACACGCGCACAGGGCGCAACGTCCAGGACGACCAGGTGGCGTTGCTCCGCCAGTCCGTCTATAGCCGGCTG
>JALGTI010000132.1 GCA_029821455.1 Candidatus Zipacnadia bacterium
GAGCACCGCGTTGTTGAGTTGGACGAGCTGCGGAACGAGGGCCCCAGCTAGTGCTCTGAACTAGACCAGTTTGTACCCATGTCGTGCAATCCGTTGAGATGCTGCGAGAGTGTGTGCAATGGGTAACGATTATCAGCTCTACTTCGGGGACATCCACAATCACAACGCTGTCGGATACGCCAAAGGCTCCCTGGAGCGATCGTTCGACATCGCGCAGGAGCACCTCGACTTCTTCGCCTTCACAGGTCATTCCCAGTGGCCCGATATGCCGACAATGCCCGAAGACAAGCACATGAAGTGGGTGAACGGCTTCGAGGTTCATACACGCCGGTGGCCTGATGTGCGCGAAATGACTCGCGAAGCCAACCAGCCGGGCCGCTTTGCAACCTTCCTGGGCTACGAGTGGCATTCCAGCGCATGCGGGGACTATTGCATCATCTACCCGCACGATGAAGGCGACCTCCTATTCGCCGATTCTATCGAGGTCTTAGCGGAACAAGTGCGCCTCAATGGCGCTGTTCTGATTCCCCATCACGCGGCCTATGCCAGGAACTGGCGTGGGATTGACTGGGATCGCTTTCCATCGAGCCTGTGTCCGGTGGTTGAGGTGTTCTCGGAGCATGGCGGCTGCGTGGATGACCGTGGCCTATATCCGATGATTCGCCACAGCAACGGTGGGCGCACAACCACCGGCACGATTCAATATGCCCTGGCCAAGGGCCTTCGCTTTGGGCTGATTGCGTCCACGGATGACCACTTCGGCTATCCAGGCGCGTACGGGGAGGGCCTCGCGGCGGTATGGGCCACTGACCTTTCCCGGAAAGCGATCTGGGACGCCATCAAAGCTCGTCGCACCTACGCCGTCACCGGCGATCGCATCATTCTGGAATTCTCTCTCAACGGCCAGCCGCTGGGCTCGGAGCTGCCCTATGACTCGCACCGTGAACTGTCGGTCCGCGTCGAAGCGATGGATGAAATAGACAAGGTGGAGATACTCAAGAACGGTCGCGTGGTGCATCGGGAGCACGTGCCCACAGTCCTGCCCGGCGATGTGTTCGAAGGCGGCCGCGCCAAGCTGCGTATCCAGTGGGGCTGGGGGCCGTGGGCGGCCCTAGATATGACGCGTACGGCTGACTGGGACGGCGAGATTCACATCACCGGCGGCCACCTCATCAAGACCACACCATGCTTTCAGTCCGGTCCCTTTGACGAAGACCGCCGCGACCGCCTGACTGATGTCAATGAGAACGGCTTGCGCTTCACTTCGTTCACATCCCGCCAGGATGCTTTCGGCGAGGACCCGACAAAGGGCGTCATCCTTGAGCTAGAAGGCCAACCTGCGACCCGGGTGAGCGTACGGTGCGCCAAACCATCCAAATTCGCCGTCGAGTGCACCCTGGGCGAACTGATGGCCCACAGCGTTAGCCAGTTCACAGGCGCTTTTACCAGCGAGTCAGTGCTCCTTCACCGCCTACTCGTGCCCCAGTCCTATGCACTGGAATTCGCCTGGTTTGATGAAGCATCTGATGACAGCGCGGACGATTACTATATGGTGCGCTGCACCCAGCGCAATGGCCACATAGCCTGGAGCAGCCCGATCTGGGTCAACTCTATAGCCGGTTTTAGGGACTGACAATAGCGCGAAGCATATCTCCGGGGCGAGCAGCGGTGGCCTCCATTGCTTCAGCAGTCTGCGCCAAAGAGAACTGCCGGGTCGCCAGAGACCCGAGGTCTACTTGCCCACTGGCAATAAGCTTCACACCCTCGGCGAGGGTCTCACGGGAGCGCCGCGAGAATATTATGGTCAACTCCCGCCGCCGGGGGATTGTGGAATCGAAGGTCACCGCATCAGGATGCGGTATGCCTACCACAATGACCTTGCCGGCAGGACGCGCCAGGCGCATCGCCTGCTCCACTGCCGCATTGTCCCCAGAGCACTCGAAGACGATATCCGCCTCCAAAGCGGCGTCCAGCAGCTCCAGATATGCAGCGCCCACTGGGTCGGCCCCCAACTTGCGTGGCCATTCACGCCGTCCTGCCAGCGGCTCCACTACGGCCATCTGCTCGAGGCCCCAGGTTTTGGCTGCCTGCATTGTGCACGTTCCGATGGCGCCGGCTCCGAGAAACGCAGCGCTGTCTTGTGGCGACAGCCCAGCCAGACGTGCGGCGTGGAGGCCCACGCCCAGCGGCTCGGTTAGTGCCCCCTCGATGTAGCTAACACTATCCGGCAGCGGATAGACGCTGAAGGCGGGGCAGGCGATATACTCGGCCAGCGCGCCATCGCGCTGAGGAAAGCTGGGAAAGACTATATTGCGGCAAAGATTCTCGTGGCCACTTCGGCACATATCACATTTGCCGCAGTGCCAACTGGGTTCGACAGCCACCCGCGTTCCGACCGGCGGGGAGTCCACACCCTCCCCAAGTTCCGCTATATCCCCCGAAAACTCGTGCCCCTGGATCATCGGGTGGTCAGGCACCACGCCGCTGGCGTGGCCATCCTGGTACAGGCGCAAGTCCGAAGGGCAGATTGCCACTGCTCTGACACGCACCAGCACCTCGCCTGGCCCCGGTTCGGGAGTGGGCACCTCTTCGATGCGTACATCTCGCGGGGCGTACAAGCGTGCGGCTCTCATTTCTTCATTACCTACCTATCCAACTAGCCAGGCCCAATCACCCAGACGGCAAGACTCTTCGGCCTCTGATGCGGATCTCTTCAACGTCATCCGGATTGCCCGAAACAACTGAGGCCTTCCCCGCGTCGAAGCTGATTTCAATGAAGTCTGTAACATCTTTCAACTCAACTCGCACATCCCCGGCCGTCAGCGATTTGCCGTGGCACAACACGATGCACTCTATATCACCGTCGGTATTCAGCCGGGCCATAGCCAGCTCGCCGCGGAGGCGTACCCCCAACTCATCCTGCACCAGGATCCGGCCGTCACTCGCCGAAGGCGCAACCCCCAACGGGTTCTCAGCGTCAGCGGCAATTAGCAGGTCACAACGTCCGTCCACGAGCTCGACCTCAACGGCCACATTTGAATCCGGGTACGCTTGACCATCCCGCGTCTCCAACGGCAGGCGGCGGAGGTGAGCAATGTTCGACCTGCGCTCGTAGGGCTCGATGATGCCGACAAAAGTGGATACCGGTTGTTCCTCACTCGTCTGGCGACGGACCATCACGCGGGGAATCCAAGCCTCCGTCGTACTATCATACTTGCCGGCGTTTATCCATCCCTCGCATATAGATGCCGCTATCCCAGTGCTCAGGTCGGTATAGCGCAGATGAATGTCAGAGTCTGCGGGGAGGAACTCGTAGCGGTCCTCAATCTGCCAGTCAACACTCCAGCCTGGTTCAGGTGCAGGATCCGTTCGGAAGTTGCGCATCTGCGTCCCGTAGCCATAGTCAGCAGCCGGCTGCAGCGACAGCCCCTCTGTAGTGATCTGGCCAAAGTGACTGTGCATGAACTTGCAGTGTTCGGGGCCGCCAGCGACGCGGAAGACATCCAGTATGTATGAGTCGCTTTCTGACAGGTCAACCATCGCGACCGTTCGTTCGTATTGGCGACCTCCGATGATAGCCCGGCCCGATGCACGGATGGCCTGGAATTGCCCCCCATCAGCCCATAAAGTGGTCGCACCCGCTGCTCCATTCTGGCCCTGGCCGGTCACTACTACCGTGTTATGCGCAGCCGGTATCTTGTACCAGCGAGGTTTGGCTGAACCCCAGCCGCCGTATTGCACCGGCGGGTATCCGAAGTCCGGCATCAGGTCCAGACCCTTGGCAAACAGCCCCAGATTCATACCATCCTGGTGACCGTGCCCGCCACCTGAATCGTAGTCCAGCCACGCCGCCCGCTCATTCTCTCCCTGGCCCGAACGCAGGATCGCCAGGTGCCACTGCTGTTTGTTGATGCTCCCCAGCTTGAGAATCGGGCCTTCACGGGTAATCACTTTAGCCACAGCCTGCTGAAATGCCGCCGGGTCTTCAGCAAACAAGTCATGGGGCAGCCCCTCCACGCAATTGTCGTTTCCGTGGTACAGCACCTGCACGAATGCCACATCGCCGGTTATCTTGTACAGGTCCCACAGCAGCGTGTACATCGAGGGAGTCAGATCTAAGGGTGTTCTTTGCAAGAACATACCCGCGTATTTCTCGAGCCTCGTGGCGAACCACCCGGTATCACCCGAGAGCGGGTAGTACTGCTGCAGGCACCACGTATCAATATGGAAGCGATAGGTCTCATGCAGGCGCGGCTGCCGCTTTAGGAGATCAGCCAGAAAGGACGGCTCTAGTCGGGAGTACTCAGCCAGGAACCGGGCCAGATTCGCAATCGCATAGGCCGAATAGTTGGCCAGCCCCTTCTCGCCCGTGACGCCATCAACAGCAGTGGCCCTCTGCAGCATACTATCCAGGTGGGCATAGACGTCATCACGGTTAGCGGGCCAGCCCAGAACGGTATTGATGACTAAGATCGTGATATCGGTGCGCGGGTAGTTTGAGGAGATTTTCGCCCGGTTGTTAAGCGTATCACGAAGAATTCGGTCCTCAATGTTCCGTTGGATGTCCTCAAAGGAGGCTTTGGGGTTGTCGAGCTTGTACTCCCGTGCCTTGTGGGAGAGAAACTCCACCAGTTCTGTGTCCTGGCGAAGCGCGTCAAAGATCTCATCATAGGCTTGCGCCAGTTCCCGCGAGTCCTCGCAGGCATTGTGCCAGACGGTCACGTATCCGTTACTGCCGAGTCGACGTTCATATATTACCGCCTGGCTCTTGAAATCAAAGGTCGGATACACATCCGCGACTCGGTCCAACAGCACACCAGCTTTGTGCCCGTAGATCGGATCGCCTGTGACCACATACGCCGCCGCCAGCTGCTTAATCCCGCCCAGCACTGCCTGATACCATTGCCCATAGATGAGATACGCGCCGATGAACCGCCAGCGGTTGCCGTCCGCATCCACATAACCTTCCCCATCATCCACGCCATACATATGCAAGGGATCATCTGGATCGGGATGCTCTTCGTTGAACAGCAGCGAGCGGTCGGCAAGTTCGGGCTTGAAGATGTTATCCTCATCGAGACCGGAGCGATAGAACTTCCCGAAATCGTTCTTAGGAAACCACTCTTTACAGTGTGGACAGCGGACCTTCCAGGGGTGTTCCAAGGCATCCATTTCCCACGTGTACATCGGCACGGATTCTTTGCAGTTTGGGCAGTAGCCGTTAGACCACACCATCCACGAACGCGTTATCGTATTGCCGAACATCAGGTTCCACAGTTCATCGTCCGACAACTCCAGCCACGGCTCGGCAGCCTCAACGATTCTCTGCTGGATTTCGGCTGCCCATGGATATTCCTCTGCATTCGCCACTGCTTTCGCCACCATACTCGGCGGGAAGAACACGCTGGTCTGTTTGGATGTTTGCTGGCCAACACACATATTCACCACCCTCAGGGTTCCGAGGCCAATAAGCACGACCGTGAGTAGTGACCTGTTCATTAGCTTGTACCACCCTTCTGCCGGATGCGTAGAATTTGCTCGGCTATCTCCAAGTCCTGGAGACTATCAGCGCCCGAGCTACGCGGCTCGCTGCCTTTGGCGATGCACTCTAAGAAGTGTTCCGCCTCGTTGCGGAATGCCCAGCTCCACGGCGCAAGCGGCTGATGGATTTCATGGGTCTGGCCACCCTTGTACAGGGACACGCGGGCCGGCGCGCGCACCAGTGGCGGCGGCGTTTCGATGTGCAGCCAGCCCCTATCGAAGTAGATGGTGGTGTGCTCATCCCACGCATACGCCGGCAAGCTGCCTACCTCCAGGCTGATGGGATATCCGCCGCCGTCAAAGGTCACAGGCCACGACTTCTCATGAGCGAGGCTAGCCGTTATGGGGGTCAGCTTATCGCCGAGTAGGAAGCGCAGGAGGTTGAGGTTGTGGCAGAAGACGTTGCTGAAAGTCAGGAACTTTCGCGCGTTCTCCTCCGTCAGCCAGTCCGGCGTGGGTGTTGGCTCAAAGCCCTGGGGCTGCTCGTCAGTCTGAATGATATCAACCTGCCCGCAGATCCAATCGCCGCCGAAGCAGTGGGCGCGAACGAACGACACATCCCCCAGTTCGCCGCTTTCCTGCAGTTCGTCAAGCAACTGTTTGGCTGCCAGAACGCCTTCATCATAGCGCTTCATATACCCGACCATCAGTAGCTTACCGGAGCGCTCGGCTGCCTCAACCATGGCTCTACCGCCGGCTACGCTGCGAGACATAGGCTTTTCGATAAAGACATGCTTGCCTGCCTCAAGCAGGTCGCAGGCAATCCGCTGGTTGAAGGCCTCACTGGCGATGGCCACGCAGGCTTCGATCTCCGGATCGGCGGCAATCTCCTCGTGGCTGGCGCAGACGCGCCCTATCTGGTGGCGGCGGGCAACCAGCTCAGCTTGCCGCTCCTTCAGGTCGGCCAGGGCTACTATCTCACACTGCTCAGAGGCACTGAAGTTGGGCAAGTGAACTGCCTGGCCCATAAAGCCAGTGCCCACGAATCCGAGTTTGAGCGGCTGAGACATAAGCAATTCCTCTAAGCCTTCACATGGCGCGGGCGTCTCGCCTGCGTATCCTTCCACCTGTCGCAGGCAGGATGCCTGCGCTATCCCGCTCTGTGACGACAGGCCTCTGCCAGTATGGCATCGCAGGCCACCTTAACCTTGGTCGCCGCCTCCAGCGGCGGCAGTTTGGGCAATTCGTCCCCAAATACCTCCACGACCGCGAAATCCGCGTAGCCAATCTTGTTGAGCGCCCTGACGAAGCCCACCAGGTCTATGATGCCCTGACCAGGTATCTCCCGCTCGCCATCGCGCTGTTCCTCGTAGGGCCTGTCGGGGGCATCCACGAAGTGGACGTGCACGATCTGCTCAGGTTTGAGCTGCTCGAGTTCGCAGATGGTGCCCCCGGCCATATACCAGTGCCAGCTATCGAGCAGCAGCCCAACATTGGGCCTGCCGATGTCGGCAACCAGGTCCAGAATGTCTGGCATCGTGTATATGAAAATGTTGCCCTCCTGGCGTGCATGCCAGGGCCCAATCCATTCAAGTCCGAAGCGCACCCCATATTCGCCCATGATGTCGGCCATCTGCCCGAACCGCCGCACGACCAGGCTCCTGAATTCGTCGGGATCGCCCGGCACAGTCGGCGGTATGTAGGTCACGCATCTGGGGCAGTTGATGACCTGGGCTGTCTGGCAGATGCGAGGAAGCGTATCCAGGTCTTCGGCAAACTCATTCTCGTTGCCCTGCCAGCGCACAGGCAGCATCCAGCTCGCGGGCTCGATGCCATACCGGTCGAAAGGCTCCCTCGCGTCAGGGAGGGCGGCGACCTCGTCTATCCCAATATCTAGCCCTTCATAGCCCGCATCGCGGGCCACGGCAAGTTGCCCCTCCAGATCCGGGGGCCCGGCCAGTATCACAGTGTGCAGTGACAGGCGCATAATGTTCCCTCCAGAGCAAGCATTATGTACTTCAGTATGTCAGCCCCTGGGCCAGGAGCTTATGATGTTGCGCATAGTCTTCGGTCGGGATTCCCTTTCGCCATGCCTCAGCGGCCAGTCGCATAGCCTGCACCCCACCTGCGATGCCATCGGGATGTTTCGTGATGCCGGTGCCGGCCAGGTAGAAGACCTCCGTGCCGAACATGTCGAGGTTCCCCGCCAGGTTGCGAGGCTTGAGGCCGCCACTGATAGCCGGCAAGGTGGGGGCCACATTTCCCCACGGCCCGGCATACGCCTCGTTCAGGCTCTCCAACTCCGCATCGGTATTGCCGACGAGATATCCGCCCCGTGCACCAACCCGAGCCATATCGCCACCCATCAGGCGGATGAACTTGAGGATGCCTCGCCAGAGTCTCTAGGGCGTGGAAACCCGCTGCAAAGACGTTGACCATCAGGGCCGTGGCCCCCAGTTCCAGCGCCGTCCGCGCATTGTCCAGGAGCTTCCTCGGCCCGGCGGTGATGTGTGGTGCATACAGGCACACCTCCCCGGTCTCGTCCTGCGCCCGTCGTAAACCCTCCATCACCAGCTCCACCCGCTGCTTAAGGGGGCAATACCCCGTGTTCATCATCTTCTCATCGTCTTTAATGAAACGCAGGCCACCGGCT
>JALGTI010000516.1 GCA_029821455.1 Candidatus Zipacnadia bacterium
CCCCAACTATCCAGGCATCTTCCTCGACAATACTACCCACGACGCCATCCTTCTCGAAAACTGAGCAGGAAACTGGCGAAGCAACACGAACTTACGGATGTATCACCGCTTACGCTGAGAGGAGCATGGTGGTATTGATCATGACGAGGCTAGTGGTGCTATTGATGGCAGTCTGTCTGCTCGCGACCGCATGCGCAGGCCAGGACCAAGGACTGGCGGTAATCAACGAAGGCACGGAGAAGGCCTGCCTGACGTACCAGGGAAAGCCGCTTTTTGCCTTCGGGCCCATGTGCGAGCACATCCTTTGGCAGGTCAAGCTCGGCTCTGAGCTTTATGACGTTACGGCTTGGGCTCGCTGGCAGCAGGCCAATGGCATGAACTACGTCCGCTGCTATCCCGCTTCCGGCTACGGATGGACGCATGACATCTCCGACCACCCCGACTACCTCTTCCCCTTCGAAAAGGTAAGCGATGAGCCGGTCAGATTCGACCTGGCGCGCTTCAATGAGGCCTACTGGCAGAACTTCCGCGCCGTGGCCCAAACCCTCAGGACTCACGGCATCATCGTTCACTTGGAGACCTCGCCCGGGGGCGAGCTGCGCTGGCCGTACAACTTCTGGAACCCGGTCAATAATGTCAACGATTTTGCCCGCAGCATGGGCCCCAACGGCCACGGACACCACCCCATCATTGAGCAGGTTGCCGATGGCCAACATCCCGGCTTGCGCGAGCACTACCTGAGCTATCTCGACCATCTTCTGGCTGCTACCGGCGACCTCGGCAATGTGTTTTTCGACCTTTCCAACGAGATGGGTGACGGCGGACTGGACGTGGAACTGGCCAAGCAGTGGGTCGAGCTGACCCTGGACCACGTTGAGGCCTGGGAGCGAGAGACCGGCCACGATATCCTGGTGGGCCAGGATTTCTCGCACTTCCCCGACCCCGACTACCTGCTGCGCCACCCGCGCATGGAGCTCATCATAGCCCACGGCGACGATGTCTGGCACGACTGGACCGGCTACCGCAAGCCCGTGGTCATCGTCAATTCCGCTGACGGCCGTGGCCTGCGCTACGCGGATCCGTCCATGACGGATCGCTTCCCCCGGTTCCGCAAGCTGCACTGGCGGGCACTACTGTCGCGAGCGCAGGGACTGGGCGACTATCAGAAGGAATGGAAGGCACAGCCGGGCAGCTTTCCCGAATTCGACCGCGATGCGCAACTGCTGCGCGCCTTTTTCGACTCCCTTGTTGACTACCCGAATTTGCTACCGCACAACGATTGCATCGTTTCAGCGCCGGGAGCAGAGAAGTACTGTCTGGCCTCCCAGCGCGAGGCGGTGGCTTACCTCGAATCAGGGCCCGCAACGGCTGGCGTAGAATATGGCCCGAGCCAACTGGTGTTGCAGGACCTGCCTCTGTGGGGCGGCGAGGCAAAAGTGACGATCCTCTCTCCCACCAGTGGCGCGGTGGCTGAGGTGAGCCAGACTTTGACCGATGGCCGGCTGCAGATACAGTTGCCCGCATTTACCGACGATCTGGCCATACATCTGCTCGCCGAGTAGGGCGCTGCAAGCCGGACGCTGCCAGACATCTTCGGACCGAACTTAGTTTGTTGTGGGCCGCGGGTCTCACAATAACTAGCCCGTGGGTCGGGCATCCTGCCCGACTCCGTCCACGATATGTAAAGGGCATTGAGCAGAGGTTCGAGCGAGGTCTGAGCCTGACCACGGAGTATCCCCCGGACGAAAGAGCAGATGCAAAATAGAGGGAATCTCAGGAACTCAGATGAACTACCTGAGCCTGACCACGGAGTATCCCCCGGACGAAAGAGCAGATGCAAAATAGAGGGAATCTCAGGAACTCAGATGAACTACTAGGCACCGATCAGCGGGGACTGTCCCCCAGATAGAAACCAGGAGGCATATTATGATTGACACGCACACCCACTTGCATTACACCGGGCGCCTGCCCGACGAGCCGCGCGGAATTACTGCCGAGCAGCTCGTGGACACCATGAACCGCCGAGGCATAGACAAGTCGGTTCTGCTG
>JALGTI010000133.1 GCA_029821455.1 Candidatus Zipacnadia bacterium
TTGTTGGCGGCTATGGGCGACCTGGCACGGCTCGGCGTGCCGTTGTTCAGGGAGTATATTGTGGAGCTGTGTGTGGCGCGGAGGGCGGAACCCTATGCCGGCAGCCGGTGGCGGCGGTGGAGTGAAGGGCGCCGGTTGCGGCTGGAACTCCGAGCCTTGGTCCGCCGCTACATCAAGGTCGGGCCGGATGGGCGGCTGCTGCCGCACGATAGCCGCCTGCCCGAGCCAGTCCAGAGCCTTGAGGAGGTTGCGCCGGAGGTTGGGGAGCTGCTCATCAGCCGCGCCTGCAGGAAGGACCTCTCCCCGGGCGACATCGTGCGCTTGCGGGAGGCCCTCGCCGGAATGGACGAGGTGCTGTACGGCGGCGACCTACTCGTGCTGCTAAGGCTCATCAATCACACCCGTGCCGCCCTGTCGTTGCCGACTGCTACTGGACGCAAGGCGGAGATAGTGAAGCGGCGGGAGGCAGTCCAGGGCCTCCCACAGCTACTGCGCAAAGACGCAGGCGCTATGTGGGGTGCCGCGCAAAACAATCTGGCCGTGGCGTACTCTAAGCTCCCCATCGGAGACCGGACCCTGAACCTCCAACGCGCCATCGCCTGCTACGAGCGGGCGCTGGAGGTGTACACGCAGGAGGCGTTCCCGGCCAAGTGGGCGGCCACGCAGACGAACTTGGGCAACGCCTGGCGAGAGCTCCGCATCGGAGTTCGGGCCGAGAACACTCGGAAGGCAATTGACCGCTACAAGCGCGCACTGGAGGTGTACACGCAGGAGGCGTTCCCAGCCGAGTGGGCGATGACGCAGAACAACCTGGGTACGGTGTGGGTAGACCTTCCCACCGGCGACCGGGCCGAGAACATTCGGAATGCTATTGACTGCTATGAGCGGGCGCTGGAGGTGTACACGCAGGAGGCGTTCCCGGTCGAGTGGGCGATGACGCAGAGCAACCTGGGTGCCGCGTGGCGGAATCTTCCCACGGGCGACCCGGGGGATAATCTGCAGAATGCAATTGACTGCTACGAGCGGGCGCTGGAGGTGTACACGCAGCAGGCGTTCCCGGGCGAGTGGGCGCTGACGCAGAATAACCTGGGCACCGCGTGGGCTGACCTTCCCACCGGCGAGCACGGACAGAACCTGCAGAAGGCCATTGAGTGCTTCGGGTGCGGGCTGGAGGTACGGACTAAGCAGGCGTTCCCCGCCGACTGGGGTGTTTCGAGAACAGCCTGACGGTCTACACAAAAGATACCTTCCCCGACTACCACGGTGGGGCGCAGGCAGCTCTCGCCCGCGCCCGGGCCGCCCTCGAGCACCTTGAGGCATCAGCGGATTGAGAGCGCGCAGTTGGCTCTATTATGCCCCATCCTAACACCGCCGGCAACGCCCCTGCTTCGCCCATAATCGTCTTCTAAGCGCCTGCGGGCCGCCGGGTAGGGTAAGAGCAGTTTCTCAGGGCAGGTTCTTGAGGGGGTGCTCGATAGAAGACAAGGCCGGCCGGGCAGAATCTGCGCATAGACGTATCAGTCCTGAGAGCGCAGATAGGGTTGTGGGATCCCACGCGTTCATAAACCAGGTGGACTAGCGCCCTCGCCGGTGAGGCCGGCTTCGATGAGTCTCAGGTAAGTGCCCACCCACTTGTGTGCGGTGACAGCGTAATCGTTGTTCCAGTTCCCCCAATCGGTCGTCCAAGGGTGATTCTGCGGACAACTGCCTCTCGTGCTCACCGGGCTGTTGGCCACTTCCCGGGTAAACTGGAACCAGGTTTGCCAGTTGGCGACGGCTTCCAGCCAGCGGCAGTAGCGGTCGTCACCAGTTACCTGCCAAGCCTGGAGGAGCCCCTCTGCGATCTCGTTGCGGTTCATGAGGAGGTGGAAGCGACCGCGGAAGCCACGGCCATACGTGGGCGACCAGTTGCCGTGGGTGACACCGCCGCCCACCCTAATGTCAGCCCCGTATTCTCCGAGGCTGACCTTGGCGCGAGGGCGGAGCAAGGTCTCTTTGAAGTCGTAGGTGACGCCAAAGCTCAGGAGGGTATCGGCGTAGCGGCTGAGGAGGCTCAGGTAGAGTGGTTGGGGCCAGCGGCGGTAGGCTTCCGCTAGACCCCAGATGATGTAGGCCAGGCCGGTGGGGTCCATGCTGTTGGCTCCGAAGACTAGGTAGTCCAGTTCGCCGTTGCCGAATTCCGCCAGCGGGGTCTCGAGCCGGTTCACCACGTGGGCCAGCAGTTCCGCCGCACTTGCTTCCCAGCCTCCGCGCGGGTCAACCTGTTGTAGGTGCAGCAGTCCGACCACGAGGAAGCAGGCTGTCGCCGGCTGGCAGCCGACAAGCACCTCTGCGTGGCGGTCCTTTCGCCGGCATAGCGAGAAACGGGGTCGCCAGTCGGTTAGCAGTTCCTCGCGATACTCCACCGGAAACTGCCAGAGAGTCGGGATGGAGCCATCTTCATCTTGGTGTCGTTGGACCCATCGGCCCACTTCCCGAGCCACGCACAAGCAATCGTCCCATCCCGTCAGGGCATAGATGTCGCTGAGTCGGAGGATCATGTCCGCCTGGGCGCCGGTCCAAATGCAGTCTGGAAACCACCCGGTGCTGATGATGGCCTCCTTCATGTCGCCGGGCTCGCGGTAGAACACATCTGGTGGAACGCGGAACCGTGGATTGTCCAGCCAGCCATCGAGCATGGCCCGGGCATGGCAGTTGTATTGGTCACGGAGCTTCTCGGTCGGAGCCTGGCGGGCGTGTAGCAGCACGGTATGAGCGTTTTCGGCATCAAAGCCCCCGCCCCAGCCCGGCCCTTCGGTCCAGTACTGGATACGGGGCTTCTCCGGAGACCCATCAACCGCCGTGTAGTACAGAATGCCGCGGCCTTCAGCGTGGTACTTCCGGCGGTCGTGGAACTGCTCTACGGCCATCTGGATGTAGCGCCGGTAGGGATAGCGACTCGGGCAGGGCTCAAGCGGCTGCAGGCCCTCGTTGGCCTGCACGTGCTCGTGGAAGAAGCCGGGCCGCACGGCCACGATGCAGCGCAGTTCCGCGACCTGGCCGGGCTCTAACCCGTATTCCTGGGTACTGGGCTCGGTAAAGCCAGGAGGGCTTCGGAGGTGGAACTCGAGGGAAACCGGGTCGGGGTGTTGGGCTATGAGGGCCTGGCAACCGGCAAGTCGCCCCACGGGGCGGCCCTGCTCGTGGGTACTGATGAGCCATAGCGTCAAGCCGTAGTCGGCGAAGCAATAGCCCATCTGGGTCGGGCTTTGCACCCAGTGGTAATTGTTGATTGGGGTGTTGGTGACGAGGCGTAGCCCCCAGCTCAAATGCGGCGACGGCAGAGCTCGGGAAACGCCGAAGCGATGAACCACCAGGGCCGCTTCTGGGGCGAGGCGCTGGCAGCGACCACTTATCACCAGGCCGGTCTCCTCGTCGCAGTATTGCCAGTCAGCCTGTGCTTGCCCCACCTCCAGTATCTCGGCGTCCACCGGTATGGCCAATCGCCTGGCTTGACCTCCGACGTGAATGAAGAGACCCGTCTGTTCGCCCTCCAGGGCGAGAATAGAACCGCTTTTCGAGAGGACCATCAGGCGGTACGTATCGCTGTACTCAGAGGTCCAGCGCAAAGTAGCCTCGTCAAGTTCAACTGCAAACTCCGGCCACATAGCACATTCCATTGCGAGGCGTGATATGGGAGCTTTCCGATTGCCCGGGCAGTGATCTAGCGCCCCTTCACCGCGAACACTGCGGTATCGCCGTAGATGTCGCCCCACAGAAGATCGAAGGTCAGCACCTCGCCACGCACCTGATAGGCGTGGCCGGTGAGGCACTTCTCGATCTGATACCCTCTGGGAAGTGTCACTTCCTGGGGGCCTCCTTGTACCCCCACCACTGCCAGGAGACCTTGCCCGATGATGAGTTCGTTGTCATTTTCGAGCAGCGGGGTCATGCCCGCCTCGCGCGCTAGGTTGCGAACGAAGGCCGGGGAAAGGGCCCCGGGGAACCCGGACCACACAACCGTGTGCTGCTTCCTCCGCTCCACAACCATCCCTGGGATGTCTGTGCCTGCATACTGGGCCAGGACTTCGCCAGGGCCATCCCGGGGTGTGGCGAAGTTGACGTAGTATCCCATCTCTGTACGCCACGGGCAGAGCACACTGCCAGGGCGGATTCCCTGCAGGAGGGGGTCGTCGCCTTCCACGACCGTCAAGGGTCTGTTCCGCGTCCGCTGGTCCGGGCGGATTGCGAACCCCGTGATCCTGCTCGGGTTGTCCTCGTGGCCCGGAGCGGCCAGGCCCGGTGCCAGCATGTACACTACCACGCGACCGTCACGACAGAATCGTTCCCTGATGCCCTCCGCCTGCTCTAGGCTCATGGTCAGCGGGTTGAGGAAGATCGCCACTCGCGGCACCGTGAGCTTCGGGTTCAGAGCGTCCTGCATCAAGAAGAACCTGACGGGCAATCCAGTTCGGCCCCAGGCGTGTGCCCAGCCCCAGCCCATCGATTCGCATGTGTTCTCCACAGCGGCGATGAGGTAGTACCGTCCCAAGTGAGTCAGGTGATTGGCCGCGTCTTCATCCACGAACACGCCTACGTAGTCTTCGCCCAGCGATGGTGACTCCTTCAGCCACTCGGTCACAGTCAGCGCCTTGCTGATGATCGCCATCGTCTCCGGGTGCCAAAACCATCCCCCCCACATGTCGAACAGATGGAACCCACCCCCGGCAGCTAACTCCCGGCAGATCCCGGCAGCAAGCTGTCGCTTGAACTCCCCCTGTGACTTGGCGATGAAGCGGTCGTCGTAGGCTATCCAGGACTCAAGGCCCGATTTGACATTGCGCAGGTCGAACTCCCCCAGGGTAAGCTTCCCGTGAAAGGCAGCCCCGAGCAGCCCACCCCGCGAGACGAAGTCCACGTACGGCGAGTTCAGCATCTCCCAGAAATCCCCGTGTGACAGCGGGTATGCAGCAGGCAACGTCGGCCAGTAGCTGCCACACAGGAAGCGCCCCTTGCTGCCCTCCTTGAAGGCCTTGCAGAAGGCGATCTGGCGGCGGGTGTTGCTCACTGACAGGAAGGCGTTGTAGTCGGCGGCCTGAGCGTCCCTGCCGTTGAAGCTCAGCAGCGCCGTGCCATCCTTGCTCCTGCCCCTCGCCGGGTAAGCTGGTATCGCCGCCGTGTCGAAGGTCACCGCGAAACCCCAGGCCTCGGAGAGAGCCTGTTCGTCGCGGTACTTTTCCCGCAGGTACTCACGGAATGCTCTCAGCGCCCCCTCGCTGTAGTCTGCGAACTGCAACTCGTCGGAGAAGAGCCACTGTCCGTCGGCGCTGCCATTGAGGTAGGCCCCGATGACGACCTTTCCTTCTGGCACCGAATCCAACCAGTGGGCGAGGTCGCGCAGCATCTCGGAAGCATCCTCACGGAACTGCTCCGAGTGGTTGGACGCTTCCCAGAACTCATTAGGTCCCGGCGGGGGGCCGCCGTATCGCGTGACCCGCGACCAACTGCAGATCCCGGGCTTGCCCTCCGAGTTCGCGTGCAGATCACCCGGATGCTCCAGGCCCCAGTCGTTGTATACATTGACGATCATGTTCAACATGATGTACGTCCCTGGCGCCCGGGCCAGGACATACCGGATCGCCTCTCGCACCGGCTCGAAGTCGTACTTCTTCTCGCCAAGCCAAATGTTGCCCGGCGCAGCTGGTGTATCAGCCTTGGGGCCGGTCTTTACCGTGATGGTCGCGATGTCGAACCCCGCCGCAGCGATCTCAGCGTAGTGTCCAGCGACTGGCCCGGCGTAAGGCGCCATGTGGACAACCGGCGGTACGGGCCTGCCATCAATGATCAACTGGACTCCGTCACCCCAACGCTCCACGCGCGCGACCGCCTTGCTACGCCTCGCCAACAGGTTGGTGACTTCCTCCGGGCTACACTGCGCCGCGTCCTCGCTCGGCTCGCATTCGTCAACCTCGTACCGGACCTCGGGGATCCTCGAACTCGGCCGCTCCCGCGGACGCCAGGTCGGTTTCACCGGGGCCGGGTCAATGTGCACTGCCCTCAAGCGCACCCGCATCCGGTTCCCGTTGAACTTCAGCCCGGGTGAGACGTACTTGGTCTCGCGCTGACCGTCGCTCCATGGTTTCCAAGTTAGGCCGATGATGCGGAACCTTTCCGGAGCGGTAGCCTGCCATTCATCACGCAGCTCCACATCGCCGATTGGCTTGCCCTGCGCATCAAACTGCGACATTACCGGGATCGCCTGCGCGGCGAACTCCGGGTCCTCAATGGCGATCTCCCATTCCGTCCTAACCTCTCCCTGAAAACCGCTCTCAACCTGCAGCTTCTCGCTGCTTTGCACCAGCACCGGCTGGATCCCGCCCTGCCAGTCGAACACGAGCACCCCGCCATCTTCCCCTACCGGCACGGGTGGCCGGTCGGTCCATATATTGCTCCACAGGCTGGCGTCACGGCAGTTGAAGGACTGACGCTGGGGAGACGGCGCAGGCCCGATCCGGTCCTCCATCCCGGCCCACCCAAATGTAGTCACCAGTAACACTCCCAACACGGCGAACGTGCCCAAGTAGGCTTGGAGGCGGTTATCCCTCATGTTCAAACTCCGTCGGGCCCCATGCGCACGGCGTCTTCGGCGGCTATCGGCGGGGAGAATGCTGTTCTGCCCTCTATGTACTCACCTCTATTATGCCCCACAGCGACACCGGAGGCAAGGCCCTTCTTTCATCCATAATCGCGTCAGGAGCGACGACTCGGCCCTCGGTAGGGTCTTATACGTGCCCTCCGTTGAAGGCGTTTGGCCACTTCGCCAGAGGGGGGGACCTTGAGAGAGTGTTCGATAGCGGCCGTACCTGGGGGAGAATGTAGCCCGGGGGCAAGCAGTCCGGGCCGTCGGGTGGTGCCGGTGTCCACCCCTCGGGAGTCGGGCGTGAAAAGCTGGATGGTATCGCTTGCCGTGTGGGGGTGTGGATTGCAAGGAAGTACTTATTCCTGCAGACAGGGGATTAGCGTTCGGAGGGGTGAGGTGGGGCTTTGCCCCTACGGGGGGGCTGGTCTGTGCTCAACAGTGACGGGGGACCTTGAAACGCGCAGGATAGCATTGTGGTGTCGTTGGTGCCCCCGATTGCCCTCTTGGGGTTGGGAGAGGGAGAGGACGGGGCCTTGATGGAGCCGGTGGCCTGGTGTATGGTTCGGGCGAGGCTCAGTCGGATGGGATACCCAGGCCAACAGCAAGTGTCAGTAGGGGGAGAGGAAGGCAAGTAGGTGGGCTCTGGCACAGGCACTGCAGGCGAGCGGGTTCGGGGGGATGTCAGAGGGGACTTCCAATGGGCAATCCCAATCCCTATGGGGTATGTGTTAGTCGGACGCTGGTGCAACCAAGACATCTAAAGAATTCGGCCTTCTCAAGGCCCCTCACTACAGGGGGGTACCATATCCTACCGAGACCGGTGATAAAGGCAGCCATGTGCAAGCAGAGGTGATGAGCTTCAGTTCTTTGAGATCGGATTTGTGATGTTGCTTACAGTTGTGGAATTCACTGCGTGATGATCTGGTTGAAAATCGCCTGAAACTTCTCTGCTCCGAGGCGGCTGCCGTTCGACAAGCTCACGACCTTGAGCCATGTCGAGGGGCAGCTCGACAAACGATTTGCCCAGCCTTCGTAGGCGTTGCTACTACAGCGGAGTAGGCGAGGCCAGATTGAGATTGAGCTGCTCTTCTACCTCGCAGTCGGACAGGTCGTAGAGGAATTGTGGTTCGACGTGGCTCACCACACCAGCAGGCCCCAGGACGAGCGCCCTGTGGGGCCCGATCTCACCAATAGCTCTTTCCGCGCTTGCGTCAGCGTAATAGTCGCTCGTCAGCGTGGCTGGCCAGTTCGCTCACCGCACCACACCAGCCGCTGCCATCAATTCGCGGAGATAGCCGACAGCCTTTCGCACAGCAACGGCAGCCGGGTAATCGTCCCCTTCGTACTCGATATTGATGTAGCCCTCATAGCCCGCCTCCGCCATCGCCTGTATGCAGCTCATATGATCCACAATACCCTCACCAATCAGCGCGGCCCGGTAGCTCCGCCCATCAACACCCTTCAGGCCCTGGCCATCCTCAACTATCATCCAGTCCTTGAAATGAGAATGGACGATATAGTCCTTGGTGCGCAGGAAGCATTCTGCCGGACCCTCGCCCCCCGTAAGCACATTTCCATTATCAAAGGTCAACATCAGCCCGGGCAGAGCATATACAGCCTCCAGCACATCATCTGAGGTGACGAACGGGCTGAGGGCGCCGGGGAAGTTCTCCACGGTTAGGGTGACGCCGGCCTCGCTGGCAAGCTCGAGACCCTCGCCCAGGCCTGCAATATAGTTGGCGCGGCTCTGCTCGCGCGTGAAACCCTCCTTGCCAGGAGTGGGGATCATTGTCTGATACGTTCCCAGGACCCGCGCCGTCTCGACGCCGCGCTTGATCTGCTCAACACCCCTCTGCCGCTCACAAGCGCTGCCGTGGTTAATGTCGGCATGGAACGTGTAAGCCGCCACCTGCAGACCGTAGTCATCCAGGATGCTCCGAATCTGGGCAGGGTCGCTGCCGTGTGTCGTGACAATGTCCACGGCGTCAATGCCAAGCTCGCCCGTCAATTCGCACATCGCGCGAATGTCCAGCTTCTCATCCGGGCCTAACTGTCTTGCCAAGGTATAGGACATCATCGCCAATTTCATGGGTGGCCACCACCTCCGACTCACAGGCATCAGATTGAAGGCATGTTCTTGACAGACAGTGCCTAAACCGGCTTCGCTACGGCCCAGCAGGTCAAGGGCAGCCTCAGCCAGCAGGTCCCCGGCTTCGGGCGCCATCATGCTCCACTCCCCCAGGGTCGTTTCATAGCCGCCCCTGTCGAACGCCTCCCTGTGGGGCACGTATCCTAGCGTGCCGTTTGCTAGCTCGACGATGAAGGTTCGCCGGACGGCACTTCTCATTTTAATGCGCAGACCCACTTGCGAAAATAGTTCGGCCGGCACCGTAGCGAAAGCAGTCTCGTGACCGAGTTGGAGGCACTGCACCTCGGCCTCCTCGAATGCGGGTTCGACTATTTCTCGCCGCAGCTTGTCCCAGGAGGCGGCATAGATTTCTTTGCTGCGGAATGGCTGCGCCAGCTTATAGTCAACCCCGTAAGGACCGTCAAGGTCGCGGTAGGGGATATTGAGTATGGTCCTGCTTGACGAAAGCGGCAGTTGGGAGGTGAATTCCATGGCATCCACCATTTCGTTAACGCGGCCGGCGAGGGTATTGCCAATCCATTCCATATCGCCCGTGTAGCCGGGATCGAGTGGATTGGTGTGGGCCACATTGCCACATGCGCCGTTGAGGAAGACGGTCACACAATGGTCCCCGTGGGTACGCTTGAGAGCCAAGGAGAGTTGGCCGGGCCAGCCTGCCGATATGCAAGTGTCGCCGCCATGGTGCGTAGGATGACAGGCGAAATTGACCAGGAAGCCGAGGATGCGATCACTTCCATCTTTAACGCACACAGCCCCCAGCTCTGGATCAACCACCCCTTCGGCACAGCGGATGTCAGGCGAATGGGGCGCCGGGTGGGTGCAGACGGTGCCGTCCTTCATGATGAAGCGGCGCGTGAAAGCGACGCGCCCTTCGGTACAGGACGAGACGCCTATCTTCGCTGGCACCAGATTAGCAACAGCGTTTGCCAGGGCCTCAGCGGTTCGTCCCATCATCAATTCCACGTAGGCGTCGTCGCGGGTGGTCGGCCCTAACGTGCTGATTGCCGGCCCGGCATGATTGTGGGTGGCCGCAACAAGCAGGTTGGGGCCTGGCACCCCGGCTTCTTCCCCCAGCTTACGGATGCGTGCGACCTGTCTCGCGGTGATGCTGACTATGTCCAGTGAGACAAACCCAACTCTTACAGGCCCCGATTCGAACACCGCAACATGTGCGTGCAACGGGTCGAGGATGGTGTCAGCGACGATCTTCTCCAGCCAGCCGGCCTTCTCAGTCCCCAACGGTGGGGTGATGTCAGATTGTGCAAATCCAACTCGCAGCGCCATGGCTATTCCTCCTCCAGTATTTTGTCTACGTCTAGCTTGTCTAGATTGGAGAACACCTTGCGTATGCCCTCGGCGACTGCCCGCGCCACCTCTGGCCCGTGGGGGGCGCGAAGAGGCGTCGTCATGCCGAAATGAGTCTCGGAGTGCTTCTGAGCGACCGGGAAGTCGTCTGGAAGATAAGGGGGAAGCTGCTCCGTGTACGGACACGACCATGGGCAGCCCTGACCGTAGGCATTCCGCGCCTGGAACACGGTCATCGCCGGCAGTATCCAACGCTGCCACACGGAGGCGGGGACACCCTCAGCGTTGAGCGCTTTCAGGACGGCATCTCGCATGCGGGAAGGTTCGCCATCCCAGCCGATTGCTTGCATGTCTATGCGCGTGGTGAAGTTATACCAGCTAGGCACAAAGCCTGGCCGCACAGTTGGCGCGATTAGGCCTGGCACATCTTGCAGCTGATGGAGAAGCACGGCGGCGTTCTCGCGCTGGGTTTGAATGTAGTTATCGAGGCGAGCGAGTTGGGCCCTCCCAAAGGCGGCTGTCAAATCGTTGTTGCGATACATCCAGCCCAGCGCGTAGGCATGATAGTCGCGTGACTCCACTGGTGTTCGTGTCTCGCCAAACGACCACACCTGGCGGGCACGCTCATGGACCGCCTCATCGTTGGTCACAAGCATGCCACCTTCACCGGAACACAGGCACTTGTTCTGGTTGAAGCTGAAGGCGGCGCAGTGCCCCCACGTGCCGACTTTCCGCCCGCCAACCAGCGCCCCGTGTGCCTGGCAGCAGTCCTCGATGACTTTCAGGTTATGGCGGCGAGCAATGTCCAGTATCGCCTCCAGGTCTGCGGCCAGCCCATGCAGATGGACAATGATGATCGCCCGCGTCCGGGGCGTGATCGCCGCCTCAATCTTCGCGGGATCAATGTTCATGGTGTCGTAGTCTATGTCCACGAATACGGGCAGACAGTTGTGGTGGACGACGCATGTGACGCTCGATGACCACGAATAGGCAGGCACAATCACGTGGTCACCGCAGCCGCACCCTGTAGCAGCCACTGCCATGTGGAGAGCGGCTGTGCCACTGTTGGTGGTCACGGCATAGGCGTTGCCATTCCAGGCCGCAAACTCCTCTTCCAGCTTCGTACAATTCGGCCCGAAGGTGTGTTGCCCACCCTCCAGCGAGGCCATCACGTACTCGCGGTCGAGATCGCCGATCGGAGGCCAAGGCCGTAGCATGCCTTCGCACACCGCTGGCTCGCCACCTAGTATCGCAAGCTGTTTCATGTCGGATCACCACTCTTGCACGTTAGTTTGCGGTTGCGTCTGTCCGCTATAGCCACTGGCCCGCGTCGCGATGCACTGTACTACTTACCGTGCGATTGTGTTGGATTGCAGCACAGAATCCCACGGCTGTTCTTGTGAGACTGTTGTAGAACTTTGTCACAGATTATAACGGGGAGGGAAACAAGTCAAGGGTTCAATGTGCTAGAATGGAGAAGAGCGGTTCGACAGGCTCACCACAGGCGGTGCAGGTAGGACTCTTCACAGACTGATGGTGATCGCAGCTATCCAAGGACAACACAGCAGCCAAAGCAGCTTCTTGGGCATGATCTACGACAAGCTCGTGCCGCCGGAGCATCTATTGTGCAGGATTGCTCCGACGGTAGATTTCAGCCTCATCTCCGGTCTGGTACGTGACTGCTGCCACGACTATCGCATCCACGCTGAATCTGGCAATCCCGTTCAGCCTGACGACAACTTCATACTTGCCATCATTGGTGTCAACAGGGCGTTCAAACTGCATTGTGAAATCCTGCCAGGCATCCGTGTCACCAGGCAGGTACTTGGTGGCGGATTTCTCCCAGTACTTCCTTATATCTTTGCCGGTCGTTGGCGTTCTGCCTCTCCAGGAGGGAAGTAGTTTGCGTCAGCAGGGGCAATTCGACGTTTGCCACGGAGCAATTAGCCTCAACAAAGGAACAGATACCCCCGGCGCGGAAAATCCATCCTGACAGAAAGGCAGGGCTGTGTCTTTCCCACGACAACAAGAGGCACCCAGAGGTGAGGAGATCAAGATGCCAGGCCCCGGACACTACCTGATCGGTGAAGAGGAGAAGCAGGAGATTCTCGATGTTCTGGAGGGGGGATGGCTGTTTCGCTACGGCGACCCCGACGACTCTGATTTCAAGGCGAAGGTTTGGACGCTGGAGCAGGAGTTCGCCAACTATACCGGCGCGAAGTACTGTGTGGCTGTTGCCAGCGGCACGGCGGCGCTGCTGGCAGCAATGGCGGCTGTGGAGATAGGACCGGGAGATGAGGTGATCGTGCCTGGGTTCACATTCATCGCCTCGATGTCCTCGGTTGTGTACTCAAGAGCTATTCCAGTGCTGGCAGAAGTGGATGAGTCGCTGACGCTGAATCCTGATGATGTTGAAGCGCGTATCACCCCGCATACCAAAGCGATCCTGGCAGTGCATATGCTGGGCAACCCGTGCAAGCTCGACCGGCTTCAAGAGATCGCCGACAAGCATGGGCTGCTACTTATCGAGGATGCGGCTCAGGCCAATGGGGGCCGCTATCGTGGCAAGCACCTGGGTACTATCGGGCAGGTCGGCATTTACTCGCTGAATGTGTACAAGACCATCAGCGCAGGCGATGGGGGTGTGGTTGTTACTGATGATGAGCGGCTTTACAGGCGAGCGTTTGCGTTCCATGACCAGGGACATTCGCCTGCACGCCAGGGCGTGGAAGTAGGCCAGAGGCCATTGATTGGGCTGAATTTGCGGATGAACGAACTAACAGCGGCGGTGGCGCTTGCGCAGTTGCGAAAGATGGATGACCTCTTGGCTACACTGCGACGGAATAAGACCCGTCTTAAAGAGCACCTGCGGCGGGAATTGCCGGGGCTGGGATTCCGGGAGATAAATGACGAGGAGGGGGAGTGCTGTACGCTGCTGGTGGTGGTGCTGCCGAGTCCGGAGCAAGCTGCCGCGCTGGGCCAGAAGCTGGATACAGGCACGGCGTACGACTCAGGCTGGCATAACTACAATCTTATGGAGAATATCCTGGGGAAGGTGACGGTGACCGGCGAAGGCTGCCCGTTTACGTGTCCGTATTACAGGGGGCAGGTGGAATACCATGCGGGGATGCTGCCGCAGACCGATGACATTCTGCGGCGGTCAGTGGTTATTCCCATCGGGGTTTACGACAAGGGGTTGGCGACGGGATTGGGCCCTCCACCAATGGCCACAGTGGAGCAGGTTGACGAGTTTGCCGAGCAGTTCGTATCGCTCGCGCGCGAGGTACTGTGAGCAGCCTCCGTTCTCTGCGGAGCGATGTTGGGATGACTAACAGAGAACGAGTCTATGCCTCATACGCCCATCAGCAACCCGACAGGACGCCTTACTTCATTGGCTTTACCCAGAAGGCGATGGCTGCCATGGTGGCATACTGTGGGAATGATGATTTCCTGGCGGAGATAGACAACTGCTTTCACGTCGTGCAGGTGAACCCTGGGCCAAAGGACGAGTGGCTGGACGAGAGCACCTGGCAAGATGAATTCGGGGTGCAGTGGGATCGCAGCGTTGACCGCGATATCGGCAATGTCTGCAACTGTCTGATACCGGAGCGCAGTCTCGATGACCTGGAGCTGCCCGCTCCACACGCACCGGAGAAGTTTGAGGGTTTCAGTGACCGCTGCGCTGAGGGCAAAGACAAGTTTGTGCTGTTCAGTATCGGCTTTTCACTGTTTGAGCGTGCATGGACACTGCGGGGTATGGAGACCCTGTTTATGGACATGGTTGAGGCGCCGGAGTTCGTGGATGAACTGTTGGATGCTATCTGTGACTACAATGTGACCCTAGTGCAGCAGGCCGTGGAATACGAGATTGACGGAGTGCACTTCGGCGATGACTGGGGCGCGCAGAATGGGCTACTAATGGGCCCCACACTGTGGGAGCGGTTCCTCCTGCCGCGCCTGGCCCGGCAGTATGAGGCGGCAAAGCAGGCAGGCAAGTTCGTTAGCATCCACTCATGCGGAAAGGTGCAGGAACTCTTCCCCCAACTCATCGAGATAGGCGTGGATTGCTTCAATCCGTTTCAGCCGGAAGTGATGGATGTCTATGCGATGAAGCGGGAGTATGGGGATAGGCTGAGCTTCTGGGGAGGGATGAGTACGCAAAGGCTCTTGCCCTACGGCACGCCGGATGAGGTGCGTGCTGAGGTGAAGCGAATGATCGCAGAGGTGGGTAAGGATGGCGGCTACATTCTCGCACCGGCGCACGCTATCCCCGGCGACGCCCGCCCAGAGAGCATCATGGCGCTCATTGAGGCGGCAAATGACCAGCAAACACAAGTCCGGAGGCTAGGATAGACGGATTGGGTGCGCGGGGAGTATAATAGAAAAGCTGAACTGACGACAGGCAAGGGGAGCTATGAGTCAAAGGTCCGTCCTGTACCTGGTCGGTCTCGGCATCAGTCTGGGTAGCGGATTGTTCGCTGCCTGGGTATGCTACCCGGGTGCGCGGGCAGGTCTTGTGGCGCAAGGACTGTGGCGTGCGGAACTGATTTCCTATGACTATCGCCTCTCGTATACCAAGCCTCTCGGTCGTAGCCCCGATATCGTACTCGTTACCATAGACGAAGAGTCATTCTCCCAACCGGAACTAAACCGTTGGCCCTGGCCTCGGAGCTTTCATGCCAAAGTGATCAGGAATCTGGCGAAAGCAGGCGCGCGGCTGATTGGCGTGGACATCGTGCTTGCCGGCGTGAGTGGCGAGCCGGCCGCCGAGGCAGCCGAAAGCGAAGAATGGGCGCTTGAGCCTCCGCCTTCTGAGGACGATATCGAACTGACCGAAGCCTTGAAGGAGGCAGGCAATGTTATTCTGGCGATGGAGGTGGCTAGCGAGGGAGTAGCCGGTAAGGAAGGGGAGGCGGAGCTGGTTGTCGGCAGTTTCCCGTACTGGGAGTTTGAGGAGGCGGCCCTGGGTCTCGCCGCCGTGAACGTACCGGAGGACATTGACGGCTCGGTCAGGCGCTACTGGACTTCGATAGTCCATCAGGATGA
>JALGTI010000134.1 GCA_029821455.1 Candidatus Zipacnadia bacterium
GCCAGCGCCAGCCGCAAGTCGTCCTCCGATACTGTAAAGGTGACCACATTGACGTGTCCACCCTCGGCTACAAGCAGGGCAAAGGCGGCATCCAGCGGGTCGGCGCCGGCCTGCGCCGCGATCTCAGGCAGCATCTTGCCCACAGCCCACTGGTTTTCATCGCTGGCCACCTCCACTACCATTATTTCATCCGGATACGCCCCCAGCGGGCCCTCAGGCGTTTCACCTTGCTCGTAGGCCACTTGCTGCTCTCTGAGTCTCTCCCTGGCCTCTGGCTCCTTCAACCGCCAGAGGAAGGCCTCCTGGCCGCCGTGCTGTATCCAGGCCGGAAACGAGCCGCTCAGATGGCGGCTGCCGGCTGTATAGGGATACGCATCGAAGGCGATGTCAATGCCCTCGTCGCGTGCCGCTTCAATGGCCTCAAGCAGGCTTGGCATCAGCCCCCACACCGGTCGTCCCGAGGCTTTTAGGTGGTCAATCTGCAGGCGGAGTGGCCGGCCCGCCTTATCGCTGGCATAGCGAGCAATCTCCACCATCTCTTGCAGGCTTTCGAGCACTGGTTCCTCACTGCGCATATGTACGCTCACGTGCCGCCCGTTCTTCGCAGTGATGGTGGCTAGTGCATTCAGTTCCGCACGTTCGGCAAACGAGCCCAGCGGATACCACAGGCCGAAGGACAGACCTACGGCTCCCTGGTCAAAGGCTGCCTGCAGGCCCTCTTCCATTGCGATAATTTCGTCTCCGGCCGCCGGCTCATTGTCGAAGCCAAGAATCAGCGCACGGATGGCCGAGTGTCCCAGCATTGCGCCTACGTTCACCGAAGGGGCAGCTTGTGCCATCGTGTCAAGGAACTCGCCAGTTGTCTCCCAGGTCCACTGCACGTCGGCGGAGATGAAGGGGCAGAGCTTGTTGAGCGCATCGTGGTCTCCGGCCAGCACCGGATGGGGGCTGAAGCCGCACTGCCCGATGATCTCGGTGGTGATGCCCTGTCTTATCTTGCTTTCGGCGCGGGGATTGACCAGCAGTGTGAGGTCCGAGTGACTGTGAACGTCAATGAAACCTGGGCAGACCACGAGGCCGGAGGCATCAATCTGCCGGCGCGCCGTGGCCGCGTGCAGGTCGCCTATCGCTACAATAGTGTTGCCGTTGACAGCCAGGCTTGTCCGCACCGGGGCAGCGCCTGAGCCGTCATACAGCGCGCCGCCGCTGATAAGAAGGTCGAAGTTTGCCATTGCAGGATACTAGTTCAACGCGACCTGCTCTCAACCCTGCAAACCCCTGCAAAAAGCCAAACGGCCACAGGCTAGCCGTAGCTCTGCGGCCGTGGCACTGATGTCAGCCAGGACTAACGACTGTAGGTTATGCAGCCGCCGATGACTGGGCGGTCGAGGTCTGAATAGCCAATGTATCCGATACCGTTCCAGCGGCTGTCGGAGGCACTGCGCCCCGCCAGACCGTAGGCCAATCCGGCATTGGTGTTGAGGCCGTCATATTCGATAAGCGCAGTAATGTGGTCACTGAGCCCATACGACATACCCCCGAACGGCCCGCTGTCGAAGCGGCCGCCACCCCAGCCAGCGGTGACGTAATAGGGCTGGTCAGGGCTCCCCGCCTTCCAGGTACTCGTGACATAGATAGACCGGGCACCATACGGTATGCCAAGCACCTTCTGCCGCTGATTGAGGATGTCGTTAACGCCGATGGCCACCGCCGGCCGCTTGGCGGTCTCGGGCATTATCTGAAACTGGAAGTTGTAGGCCGCACACCAGTCGCTGCCGGTGAACATATCGGAGAAGTAGATACCGTGGCCGGGTCTGCCAAAGCCGAGGCCGATGGTGGCCGTGCCGTTGACATCGGCCCCGGAGAAGCCGAACTCCAGACTGGAAGAGGTACTGCCCGACCAGAAGCCAACGATGTAGTTGTCCGCGCAGGGCGTATAGGCCACGGGGATGTTCTGCTGCAGAGCGCCGTCGAAGCCAATGGCACCCTCTGGGGTCACCCCGAAGGCATTCCCCGGCAGAGTTGAGACGTGCCGGAACTGGTAGTAGAGGTCCCAATCGGTTGCGGCCTGGGCACAGGTGACGGTTACAGCTAGCGTCACCAATACCATTGTCGTCAAGCTGATGCGCTGCACCCTTGCCTACCTCCTTTGCCAACCGATGCGGTGGCTGATCTTAGATACTCCTTTCGCCTTCGGCTGCCATTCTCCTGCCTGGCGTTGTAGGTATTATTGCTCAGGTCCGGGCAGGTTTCCAGCCCGGCCTCAGCGAAGTTAGGGTCAAATGCGATCAGCTTCAGCTTTCACGACTACGCTTATGGCGTTGGTCATCTGCGCGAGTCTGAGCGGTTGTGGCCCCCGAGGTCGCCCCCAGGCCGTAGATCGCCGTGCTACCCTGATTGCGGTGGCGACGATCTATCCGCTCTATGATTGGCTGCGGGTGCTTGGCGGGGACGAGGTTGAGGCCCATTGTCTGCTGCGACCCGGGGACAGCCCCCACACCTATGCACCCCAGCCGCAGGACGCCCAGATCCTGGGGCGGGCAGCCTTGCTGGTGATGGTCGGCAAAGGCCTTGAGCCCTGGGCCGAAAAGCTGGGCACATCAGTGGCTGGTCTGCGCATCATCAAGCTGGGTGAGGGTATCGGCGCTCTAGGCGACGACGAGTATGAGAGGCACGAAGGTGATATTGACCAACGCGCCGGACATGATCACCCCGAAGGCAACCCCCATGTGTGGCTGAGTCCCCGGCTGGCGATAATGATGGTTGAGCGCCTGGCAGAGGCGCTTAGCAAGGCGGACCCTGCTAATGCTGATGCCTACTACAGCCGCAGTGAAGCCTATATCAGGGAGCTTGCCGCCCTCGAGGACGAGATGAAGGCCCGACTGGCGCTCTACCGGGGTCGAAGGGTGGTCACCTGCCACGCCGCCTTCGACTATCTACTGGATGATGTAGGTCTGGCGCTGCAGGCCTCCATCCAGCCGTATCCGGGTAAGGAGCCGTCGGCCCGCTATCTGGAAGCCCTTGTGACCTGGATGCGCGAGCATAATGTCAAGACCGTCTTCGCTGAGCCGCAGCTCTCACCCAAGGCGGCCAATGTCATTGCGTCTGAAGTCGGTGGCAAAGTCGTGATTCTCGACCCCCTGGGCGATCCGGCCGATCCCGGCAGGGATAGCTACTTGAAGATGATGCGTTATAATACTGAGCAGTTGGCCTATGGCCTTGGAGGTGAATAGATGCTGGCTAAAGCAAGCGATGTTCTGAATCAACTGGTCGCAATGTCCTGTCGCCTGGGGGAGCCTCAGCGGGAGTTCGTCATTCTCGGTGAGGGCAACACCTCTGCGCGAGTTGATGACGAGACCTTCTGGGTCAAGGCCAGCGGCGTGCAGCTTGATGGCATTGCCGCTGACGGCTTTGTTAGGGTGAGGTTTGAGCCAGTGCTGGCACTGCTGGAGGCCGAAGATGTCAGCGATGATGATGTTGGGCGCACGCTGGCGGAGGCCGCTGTCGGCGAGAACAACGCCCGCCCCTCGGTGGAGACCTTTATGCACGCAGTGCTGTTGAAGCAACTGGAGGACCTCCAGTTTATTGGCCATACCCATCCAGTTCATCTAAACGCGATCCTCTGCTCTCGGCAAGCCGAGGAGATCGTCCAGCATCGCTTATTCCCTGATGAGGTGGTTTGCTGTGGTGTCGCCCCTTGCTGGATACCGTTCACAGACCCCGGTGTCAAACTGGCCCGCCGCATCCGCCAGGGGGTTGCGGACTATATCCAGACTCACGGTGCGAGGCCGCGGGCGATCCTGATGCAGAATCACGGGCTGATTGCCCTGGGGGCCACGCCGGCTGAGGTGGAGAGCATCACTGCGATGTGGGTAAAGGTAGCCAAGGTGACAGCGGGTACTTTCCACTTCGGCGGGCCGCGCTATCTTACGCCTGAACAGGTCAGCGCGTTGGCTGCGAGGGAGGATTCGAAGTACCGTCGAAGCATCATCAGCGGAGATGGGCAGGAGTGATCTGAAGATGTTAGGGCCCAAGCAAGAGCGCGCTATTCCCGAACGGCAGCTTGCCTGGACGCTGTATGGCAAAGGCCTGGAGAACATGGGCAAGGCGGGTAAGCCCGTGGAGTGGCCTGTGCCCAAACCGGCTGCCAATCAACTGCTGGCCCGCGTAGATGCGGCTGGCTTGTGCTTCAGTGATGTCAAGATCATCCGCCTGGGCAACGAACACCCGCGCATTCTGGGACGCGATCTGCAAACCGAACCAAGCATCCTCGGTCATGAGGCATCCCTGACTATCGTCGAGGTGGGGAAGGAGTTGAGGGGGCAGTTCCAGGTCGGCGACCGCTTCGTGGTTCAGGCTGATATTTACTACCAGGGCAAGAACCTGGCCTTTGGTTACCTGTTACCCGGTGCGCTGGAGCAGTATGTCCTGCTGGGCGACGAAATCCTGCGCGGTGATGATGGGGTGTATTTGGTGCCGGTGAAACAGGGCACTGGCTATTCCGAGGCAGCACTGGCTGAACCGTGGGCCTGCGTGCTGTGCGCGTACCGTCAGCATCCGCGTACTAGCATCGCCCCCGGTGGGGTGGTGTGGGTGATTGGTCGGCCCGGCTGTGAGCAGAAGGGCTATCACGCAGGTGCCTTTGCCTACACTTCTGCTGTGCCTCGCAGAATTCTGTGCACCGACGTGCCCGAGACCTATCTTGCTGCCCTCAAGGGCCTGGCATTGTTCGCGGCAATCAAGGTGGAGCAGACCGCTCCGCTGGCCGAGCTGGATGTGGCCGCGCTGGCCGGTGAGCGAGGTATTGATGATATCTTCATCCTCAACGCCGATGCTGAGGCGATAGAGAAGGCGGCTCCGGCCCTGGCCAAGTGGGGCATCCTCAACATTGTGACCGACCAGCCGCTGGCGCGCAAGGCCAGCATTGACCTGGGCAGCATCCACTATGCCTATCACGCTTATGTCGGCTGCAAGGGGCCGGATGTCTCCCTGGGCTACGTGCAGAAGCGCAAGCCGGCGCTGGTGGATGGCGGGAAGTGCTGGATGCTTGGTGGGGCTGGGCCGATGGGACAGATGCACGTTCAGTTGGCCATCGAGCGCGCGGGAGGGCCGCGCCTGGTGGTGGTCAGCGACATTGATAACGAGCGCCTGGACACGATCCCGACAAGGTTTGCTGCCGCTGCTAAGCGTTATGGCAAGCAACTTGTCTGCCTCAACCCCAAGGAACTGGGTGAGGAAGCATTCGACGCCAAACTGCGCGAGCTTGCGCCCCAGGGCTTTGATGACATTGTGGTTTTCGTGCCGGCCGCTTCGGTGGTCGAACAAGCCAGCGAATACCTGGCCGATAGCGGGATGATTAACCTCTTCGCCGGCATCCCGCGCGGGACCAACGCGGAACTGGATATGGGCGCCATCGCCCTGCGCGGCATCCGCTACACGGGCACCAGCGGCTCCAGCATTGACGACCTGCGCACCGCCATTGCGATGACCGAGCGCGGGGAGCTTTCGCCCAACCGGTCGGTGGCGGCCATCGGCGGCCTGGCGGCGGCGCGCGATGGCATGCAGACGGTGATGGAGGGCACGTTCCCGGGCAAAGTTGTCATCTATCCGCAGATCGTTGACCTTGAGCTGACGGCCCTGCCCGACCTGGCTGACAAGCTGCCCGAGGTCGCCGCCTATCTGGACCCCGATGGTGCGTGGACCAAGGAGGCCGAGGCAGCATTGCTCAGAAAGTTCGCAGCGCGATAGCAGGCTGCTGATCGCATACCCGACCGGAGGTTGTGTATGTCCCGCGTCTATCCGCCCAAGGAAGATCATGGAACGCTACAGGATAAAGTCGCGCTCGTGACCGGCGCCGCCCAGGGCCTGGGTGAGGCCATCGCTGCTGCTCTGGCCAATGAGGGTTGCGATGTTATCGTCGCGGACATCAATGCCGAGGGCGCTAACGAAGTTGCGGAGCGGCTCACCGTTATGTATGAACGCCGTACAATCGGCGTGCGGATGGACGTAACCGATGAGGCAAGTGTTGCGACCGCCTTTGATCTATGCCAGCAGGAGTTCGGCAGGCTGGACATCTGCGTCAGCAATGCCGGCGTCCTCATCTCCGGTCCTATCGAGGACTTCGAGGTGGGTAACTGGCGGCAGGTCGTGGATGTGAACCTGGTTGGTTATATGATCGTGGCAAAGCACGCAGCGCGGCTGATGATCCCGCAGCGGTCGGGTGTTATCATCCAGATCAACTCGAAGTCCGGCAAGCGGGGCAGCTCCAAGAACAGCGCATACGCCGCCAGCAAGTTCGGCGGCATTGGCCTGACTCAGAGCCTGGCGCTGGAACTGGCGGAGCGCAACATCCGCGTCAACGCCATCTGCCCGGGCAATCTGCTGGATTCACCGTTGTGGGTGGACAGCCTCTATGCCCAGTACGCCGCGCGCTGGGGCATCAGCGAGGAAGAGGTGCGGCAGAGGTACATTGACCAGGTGCCGCTGAAGCGCGGCTGCACCTATGACGATGTCATCGGCGTGCTGCTGTTCCTGTGTTCAGATGCGGCCAGCTATATCACCGGCCAGGCCCTCAATGTCACTGGCGGCCAGGTGATGGACTGACTTCGAGCGGGCCTAGTCCTCAGCCGGGCGGATGCGCAGGTAGTCCACCTTCCACACGTCCCCGTGCCCCCGGTGGCCACTGCTCATCACAAGGGCAATATCACTGCGGCTGAAGGTCAGGTCATGGAGGCCGTCGGATACCAGCTCACCATCCATCTCCAGGCGATAATGCTCCTTATCCAGCCGCAGCTTCATAGTGTGCCACACATTCGGCTCCAGCGGCTTATAGTCGAAGATGGCTATCTGGTAGTTTGAGGCCGCCGTCTGGCCGTTCTCCATTCGTATCTGGTTGCCATTATCTATGCGGACGTTGAGATAATCGTCACCATACGGAGGCTTCAGCCACAGGAAGGTGCCCAGATACCACGCATGTGCGGGGCTCTCGTTGACAAAGCGCATCTCTATCTCGACCGGCTTCTCCCCGAAATCCAACAGATCCGTGGACGCCAGTTTAACGGTTGTCGCCTTGAGCAACTCGAACAGCAGATTGCCGTCGGCAAATTCTAGCCTGCCCTGGCCATCCTCGTCCTCAATCGTCCACTGGTTTTCATCCATGGGCGTGTCGAATTCCACCGTCAGGGGCAGTTCCATCACGGTAGGGCCAGTCGCCTCGGGTACGATAAGCTCCTGCGGCGTTGTTGCCACCGGGTGCAAGGCAAGCCCCAGACGTTCCGCCGCATCCTGTGCAAGCTCACGCATACGGATTGTTATGGCGTCATCGCCCTCCAGTGCTGCACTGAAAGCCAGCAGGTCGTCAATCGCTTCTTTGTCTACCTCGGCAGCGAGTTCTTCCACGCGTTGGGTGAGAGGATGTACCTGCTTGTTGCGATAGGCATATTCGCGCATACAGAGGGCGATGTCATCGAGCCTGTCGGCCGCCCACATCCGCTGGAATTCGCTCTGGCCGGCTGCATCGCCGACCACAAAGACCGCTGTCTGCTCTGTGTCCAGCCCTACCGACACAATCAGCTTACCCGCCTCCCAGCGCCAGGCCAGGGGCGTCTCGTCAAGCGGATCATAAAGCCAGACATCTTTGCTCATTCCCAGGGCCTTGGCGTCAACGGCTACCTCGACAATCCGTGGCTCAGCGGCGTTGTTCACCACGAACGCCAGCGGCCCGTCCGGCTCGCCGTACCGCTCGCCTAGAATGTAATACTGCTCGCTGTGTGCGTGCGTGATGGGTTGCCATCCGAGTCTGTGCAACAGTCTGTAGATCGGCAGCAGCTTGCGGTAGCTGTCCCGCAGCCCAGATGGGGAGCTGGCCCGATAGCCATAGCCTCCGGGAAGCACGTCGAGCAGCAGCAGAGCCTTCAGAAAGCTATCGTCCGGGTCATCACCGCACGGAAGCTGCGTGACGATTTTATGATAGCCTACCGCTCTCATCTGTGCCATCAACAACCCAGTTGGTGACACCCAGCATTCCTTGCCTAACACGTCAAAGCAATGCCACGGGTAAGGGGCAGCGATCCTGTAAACATTGGGCAGTACGATCTGCTGATGTGGTCCGAGGATATCGTGCAGCCCTTCCACCCAGGAGATCGCCGGCGCCCACAGCGCCGTGCAGGGCCGCAGTTCTGCGTCGAAGCAGGGGGGAAT
>JALGTI010000135.1 GCA_029821455.1 Candidatus Zipacnadia bacterium
TTCGGATTGAATGGCCACGTCGCTTTCGTGGGAGCGGTTTCTCATGAGAAGCTGCTGCGACAGATGAAGGAGGGCGCCTGGGACCTTGTTGTGCTGCCAAGTATCGTAACTGAAGGCGGGGAGAAGGAGGGCATTCCGGTCTCGCTTATCGAAGCGATGAGTTACCAGCTTCCCGTTGTCTCCACCACTACCGGTGGGATCCCCGAGCTGCTTGAAGGCGAGGCTGGAGTGATGGTGTCACCTCAGGATCCCATTGCCCTGGCGGATGCAATTGAAGAGTTGGCCAAAGACCCTGCAATGCGGGAACGGCTGGGCCGGGCCGGCAGACAGCGAATTGAGGAAGAATTCGCAATAGATAGCGTGGTTGCCCGGTTAGTATCTCATTTTGAGGTTGGGTGAGTGTCTACTGATCTGCTTCTTTGCAGCGCGTGGCCACGTAGAACTGCTTACCCAATGCCCCCACGTTTTCTGCTAAGAATATAGGTCCGGGCAAGCGGCGCTACACCGCATCGGACACTGCTTGCTAACAGTCGTGTGCACTTGCCACTGCTCATCCATTGGCCGGTCCGCCATCACTTAGTACCGGAGACAGGACAAACACTATGAGCAAACAGACCAGCGGACGGTTCAGTTCATTCGTAAGAGCGCCCTCCTGCGTGGTATTCCTGATTCTGTTGCCCGGCTGGGCTTGCGCTGCAGAATCCTATCCCTTGCAGCCGGAAGATATGCTGCAAATCACGGTCTGGGGCCACCCGGAACTTTCATTTGAATCGTCCAAGAACCCCATTGCCATCCGCCCTGACGGCGCCTTTTCCTTCCCGATAGTCGGCGAAATCCGGGCTGAGGGCAAGACCATAGAGCAGATCACTGATGAGCTAATCGAGGGACTGAAAGTCGAGCTCAAGAATCCCAAGGTTTCTGTTAATCTGCTCCGACAAAGGCCCAATCAAGTATACGTGTTGGGCGAGGTGAGCAAGCCGGGCGCATACAGCATTGGTAACGAACCGCTGGACATCAAACAGGCGATCGCCCTGTCCGGTGGCCTCACGCGTATGGCGTCGCTGCGCGGCGCAACCCTGTTCAGGCCTGGGGAACTTCCCCAGCCCATAGACCTCAGGGCGCAGCTAGCCGCTGCACCCACTGAGCCAATCTACCTGCAGCACAACGACACAATCATCATTCGTGAAAAGAACCTCGTCTCCGTGGTTGGAATGGTCAACCGCCCGGGGACGTATCAGCTCGAGGATGGTGCGCGGCTTGCTGATGCGCTTGCTGCAGCCGGTGGCCTAGTTATCGCTCCTGATGAGGGCAAGCTGGGCGCTGCAGACCAGGATGGCGCCTTCATTATCTCCCAGGATGGCACGGTCTCGCCTGTTAGCATCCGTTCCGTGCTGCATGACGCCTCATCAGAAGCTAATGTGCCCATCAGCAGTGGCGACACCGTTGTCGTACCCGAAGCCCGTAACCAGGTCGCAGTGCTGGGCGAGGTGCGGGCCGAAGGCTCCTATGGAGTGACTCCCAGTGACCGGCTATCGGGGGTAATTGCCCTGGCCGGTGGCCCCACTGATGAGGCAGATCTGTGCATCATCAAGCTCATCCACCCAACCGGTCAGATTGACACGGTAAATCTGGAGCCGGTCATCAAGTATGGTGAACCCGGCCAGGACATGCTGGTGAACCCGGGTGATACTGTGGTGGTTCCTGAGCGCAAGAATCGGGTGGCCGTTTTCGGGCTCGTCAACCGGCCGGGTGTTTACAAGATTGAAGATGGTGACACCATCTTGGATATCCTGGGAAGGGCAGGAGGCTACATTCCCAGGCGGTCTGATCCGGAGCGAGTAATCCTGGCCCGCCAGGTCGGGGATGAGGTGGAGGCGGAACGAGTCAACATCCGCCGCCTGCTCTCCGGCAAAGAAGCTGCCACTGATTATCTAGTTACCAACGGTGACCTGATATTCGTTCCCAGGAGCAAGAGCGCAATTCGTCTGAGTGACGTTACTGGGTTTGTTGCAAGCCTGGGCGGCCTGTTCTGGATATTCAATTACTGATCATCTAATGGAGAGTTGCCAGTGGAACAAGAGCAAGAGCGCCAACTCGAGCTTCGGGATTACCTGACCGTACTGCGGCGAAGACGGTGGGTCGTCATTGAGGTCTTCATCGCTGTGCTTGCCAGTGTCACCATCGCAACCTACCTGCAAACGCCTGTTTATCAGGCCACGGTCGCCTTGCTCGTCCAGTCAGAGTCGCCCAGCTACTCGCGGTACTCGGACATGCCTCTGGTCTCTGCAGCGCTTGACAATGTCCAGGCGCGATCGGTCCAAACCCACAAGCGCCTGATTGTAAGTAGGCCCGTCATCCAGGCAACAATTGAGGAACTCAAGCTGGGTATAACGCCCGCCACGTTCCTGAAGGCCTTGAATGTGGAGACATCTCGCGACACAGACGTCATTGAGGTGCATCTATGTAACCCTGACCCACAGCTTGCCGCAGACATCGCTAACTGCCTGGCCGACAATTATGTGCTCCAGAATCAATCGCTCAATCGTGAAGCCGCTCACGGCGCTTCGGTTTATCTGGAGGCTCAACTTGAACAGGTGAGCGCCGAATTGACGCAAGCCGAGACCGACCTGGCAACCTTCAAACGGCTACACGGAATCGCAGACCTCGACGAAGAGACACGGGCCATGATTGACCTGCTGGGCAAGTTGGAAGCCCAACTGGCCGTCGCCCAGGCTGAGGCAAGGGGAGCCAAAGCGCGGGCAGAGGCAACGCGAGACAAGCTGTCTGAGCAGCAGAGAACCGTACTCGCCTCCGTCACCGAGGCGCCCAATCCAGTGGTCGAAAGCCTCGAGACCGACTTGGTGCGAGCCGAGGCCCAGCGGGCGTCGCTACTGGAGCAATACGCCCCCACCAGCCAACGGGTTCTGGCCGTAGACGCCCAGATTGAACAGCTCAAGGTGCAGTTGGCCGACCACCTGCAGACTATAGTGTCCGCAACGCAGGAGACGATCAATCCTGTCCACGAGGTGCTTGTTGAACGGGCTGCCAACGATGACGCGGATGCCATCGCAGCACAGAAGCGACAGACAGCTCTGCAGAAAGCAGTCCACAGTGTATCGGCCCAGCTAGATACCATACCAAATCGGCAAAAGGAACTCGCCGGCCTTACCAGGGCGGCCACGGTAAGCGAGATCGTGTATACGCAACTGCTCCAGAAGTACCACGACGTGCGCGTCGCCGAATCGATGCGGATGTCCAACGCGAGGGTGGTGGAGCCGGCCGAGCCTCCGGAAATCCCCGTAAGGCCGCGCAAGAAGCTCAATATTGCGCTGGCAGTTGTATTTGGCGGACTGCTGGGGATTATGCTGGCGGCGCTGGTTGACTACCTGGATGATAGCATTACCGATCCCGAGGACGTCGAGCGCTACCTGGGTCTGCCCCTGCTGGCCACTATCCCTAAGTTCAGTGACCGCGAACAGCCGCTGATACACCAGCGTACCAAACGCGCCAGGGAGGCCGAAGCGTATCGCATACTTCGCTCCAATATCTATTTCACGGCGGTGGACAGGCCGCTGGGTACCATTCTGGTAACCGCGGTTGCCGCAACCGAAGGCAAGACAACCACCACCGCAAACCTGGGGATTGCTATCGCCCAGGAAGGCAAGCGCGTCATCCTGGTGGACACTGACCTCCGCCGTCCTACGCTCCACAAGCTATTCAACCTGGATAACACAGAGGGGCTGACCAGCGTATTGCTGGGGGGATTGCCTCTGGAAGAGGCCCTCAAGCCCACCGAGGTGGAGAACCTCTCGGTCCTCACCAGCGGCCCCCTGCCCCCGAACCCAGCCGAGTTGCTGAACTCCGAGAAAGCAGCCTCCGTGCTGAAAGAGCTTGAGTCGTTAGGCGATATGGTGCTCCTTGATTCTCCACCAGCGCTAATGGTCGCGGATGCCCCCGTCCTCGCCTCCAAGGTTGATGGCGTACTTCTGGTGGTTGAGCGAGGCCGACCTGGCCGAACTGTCGTAAGTCGTGGCCTCGAAACTCTCCGTCGAGCCCGAGGGCAACTGATCGGAATCGTGCTGAACAAAACTGCCACCCGTGGCGGATACTATTACTACTATTACTATTATGACTACGGCAGTGAGCAAACCCGGCAATGAACGTTCTCTTCTTTGGCGATCAGTGGGATGACAAGTGGCGCAGGCGCCAGCAGATTGCCCTGCGAATGGCTCGCTGGTCATCCGTGGACTCTTTGATATACATCGAATGCCCGCTTACTTTGACATCCCTTGCGAAGTTCATCCTGGGGAGAGCTGACGGAGAGGCCCACAAACGATGGAGGCGGGTGATGCGCTACGGCCTCCAGACCACCCTCGACGGCGTACAAGTGGTCACCCCTCTGGTGATCGGCCCCCTGTCACCCGTGCCCGCCGTCCACGCAGTGAACAACCACTCTATGGTATGGACGGGCTTAGGCAGTAGAGGCAGATTCGCTAACGGGGACCTGCTTGTCTGGGTCTCAATGCCGGCAGCCGTTCGCTGGCTCCCCCACTTTCCCGAAGCATTCATCTGCTATGATGCCACGGAGCGCTTCAGTGAATCTCCCTGGGAAGATGACCGGCGCCGGAGGCTACTTCGTGAGTGGGATGATCAACTGGCCGACCAAGCTGACCTGGTCCTCGTCCAGACTGAACACCATCTCAGGGAGAAGCGGCAGTTGAACTCCGCGACGTTCCTCGTGCCGAATGCTGTTGACGTTTCTCGATTCCAGACCGATCTTCCCATCCGACCACCGGATGATATCGTCAGCATCTCTCCTCCACGCATCGGATACGTCGGGGCCATCAATTCCCGGATTAACTGGCAGCTAGTTGAATCCATCGCCGGCGCAAAGCCGTCGTGGCAAATCGTCTTCATCGGCAACGGCGACCCTCGACGCTGCGGAGGCGACAGCGCTGCCAGCCTCCGCAACATGCACTTCCTAGGCGAGAAGCCTTACTCTGCAGTGCCGGCATATCTCGCCTGCTTTGATGTTTGCATCGCGCCGTTGAGACGCGACGAACTTACCGCCTCACAAAGCCTTCTGAAGCTTTTCGACTACATGGCCTCTGGCAAGCCGATTGTATCAACAAAGGCTGATGTAGCTTTGCAATCCTCGGGCGCGATATATGTGGCTAATGATCCGGCTGCCTTTATCGCCAGTATCCAGACAGCACTGAATGAAAGCGAACACCTGAGTCTCCACAGGCGCAGGATTGCTGCCCAGAACTCGTGGGACACACGGGTACTACAGATTCGAGAGATCCTCGATGACCATCTGCCAGAGCACTGGCGAACTGAGCAGTCAACGGTCGCTTGACCTTCTCATCTTCAACTCAACCGGTGACTGGGAGGACAACACGCGCCGCAGGCTGTTCACTGCGATGGCGCGGCAACTGTGCGACAGCGGCGGCCACATCCTCTCCATTGAGCGCCCGATCTGTCCTCTCTCCACGCCCGTGAAGCATTGGGACAAGTTCACCGGGTGGCTGCGCGGGCCACGCAGGGTGCGGCAGGTTGAAGACAACGTCTTTCTCTACACGCCCCTCGTGGCCATTCATGACGTGGCGGCTCCTGTGGTCCCAGGCGCGGTTACTGTAAACAAGCATTTGCTTTGCAGTGGCATCCGCAGCGCCATCAGCGAGGCGCAACTTGGTAGTTCCAGGCTGGTGGTCTGGATTTCCCATCCGGTGCTGTACTACTGGGCTGACCTGTTCCCTGGCGCGCTGACTGTTTACGAATGCTGGGATGCCCATGAGATGTTTGCCTCTGTGCGCGGCAATCCCCGGGCCCAGGGTAATGTCGTGGCAAAGGAGCGATACATCCTCGACCGCGCCGATGTCGTAATCGCAACCTCTCGGAAGCTGTTCGAAAAGCAGAGGGCGTTGCATGGGAATGTCTTCTTCGTTCCAAATGGCGTCGACTTCGATCACTTCGCCGGCCCTACAGACGGAGAAATATCTCCGCCACAGGACCTGCTCGATTGTGAAAGGCCCTGGATCGGCTTTGTGGGAAAGCTCAATGAGTTGATTGATTACGAGTTGTTAGAGCATCTAGCCTCGCACATTCGACCCGGAACCATTTTCCTTGTGGGGCCGTTTGACGGCCAGCCGCAACTGCGCAGGTCACCTGGCTTTCGGGCGGTGTGCGACACACCAAACATTCGGCTGGTGGGCCCGCGTCCATATGAGGCGGTGCCCGGTTACGTCCAGTCGTTTGATGTCTGCATCATCCCCTGGGTCGTGGATGAGCTTACCGTGGCCGTGAACCCACTGAAGCTCCACGAATACCTCGCCGCCGGCAAGCCGGTTGTCTCAACCGACTTGCCTGAGGTCCGACAGTTTGCCGAAGTCGTGTACATTGCTGGCAGACCCGCCGAGTTTGAACGGCAGATTCGCAGAGCTTTGCAGGAGGATTGTCCCCAAAGACAAGCAGCTGCGCGTGAGGTGGCGAAGGTCAATTCGTGGGATGCAAGGGCAGCTCAGGTCCTGGATATCATGAGCCAGGTGCTTGCTGCCCGCCAGGCTCAATTACCCGCATATCAGCACGAGCATTTAGAAGTCGGCTCGTGTGTCGAAGCGTGATGTTCTTGGACGTGTGGCTTATGTCTGTCAGTGACGACAAGAGCAAATCCAGGCCCACAGTGTCAATTGTGATCCCCGCTCGCAACGAGGAGCAGCACATCGCCGCCTGCCTGCAGGCTATTCTGCGGCAGGATTACCCGGCAGACAAGCTGGAGGTAATTGTCGTGGATGGCTGTTCGACAGACGCGACGGCACAGATTGCCAGGCACATTCTGAGTTCCCAAACTGGCATTGTATGGCGTGTTATGGAGAACCCGGAGCGCATGACGCCGGTGGCCCTGAACCGAGGCATCGAGGCAGCGACTGGCGATGTCATCATCCGCGTGGATGGGCATTGCGACGTGGCCACGGATTATGTCAGCAAGTGCGTTGAGGTGCAGAGAAGAACGGGCGCTGGCTGCGTCGGCGGACACATGCGTCCCCTCGCACACGGCTATGTTGGCCAGGCAATCGCAGCGAGCCACTCTAGCCGCTTCGGCCTGGGGGGAGGCAAGTTCCATGATCCCAGCTTTGAAGGTGAGGTAGATACTGTTTATATGGGCTGCTGGCCCAGGAGCGTCTTCACCGAAATCGGCCTCTTTGATGAGAGTCTTTGCCGCAATCAGGATATCGAATTCAATGCCAGGATACGCCGTCATGGCGACAGGGTGTATCTCTCACCAAGCATCAAGTCAACCTATCATTGTCGTTCGTCGTTCGTCAGCCTTGTGAAGCAGAATCTCGCCAATGGTTTGTGGAACGTCTACACCGTCCTCCGCTCTCCTGGCTCGCTCTCGCTTCGCCACTTCGTTCCTCTGGTCTTCATCTTAGCACTGCTACTGCTGGGAGGACTAAGCTATCTGCTGCCGGCCGCACGTGTAGGCCTGCTGGCAGTCCTCGGCTTGTACGCGGCAGCGGCGCTGACTGCCTCGGTGGCGTGCGCGCTTCGTTATGGCCTGCGCTTGCTGCCGATTATGCCGATAGTGTTTGCCGCACTACACTTATCCTATGGGGCTGGCTCTTTGTGGGGTGTTATCAAGTTCCTGATCCTACGGATGAAACCTGGCCCCATGACCAAAGCCCTTCAGGCCGGTGCCACCACGCCAGGCTACACCGCCTGAGCGCCACCTGCTTCAGAAGACGCTATCCTACCTGCCTTACGGCGCTGACCTCAATACGGCCATCTCCGGCCGGCTGCTTCATACCCTTCCCCCACGCTACTCATACACCGTGGACAGGGCTTTGACCCATTTGCAAGCTCTGCGCCGCCACGGACTTCTGGACCTTGGTGATACCACATGGCTGGAAGTCGGGCCCGGATGGGCACCAACCTGCGCGGTGGTGTTCCATCTCGCTGGTGTTGGGCGTCAGTGGCTCTACGATAAGCACAGATACTTCCGCACGCAATACCTTCATTCAATGCTGATGGAACTGAGTTGCCATCTTGACCGCATCGCCGCTGTTTGCGAAACCGAGGTCGCTACTATTCGCCAGCGCTACGAGCGGATTGAGGCCGCCGCAGATCTCTCGGTCTTGGCGCATTGGTGTGATCTTGCCTATCAGGCCCCTGCTGACGCTTTGGATAGTGGCTTGCCGGGCAGCTCTGTGGATGCGGTCACAACGACCCTCGTGTTGGAGCACATATCACGCGATGTTCTCAGGGGGTTGCTGCGCGAGTGGCGTCGCGTTCTGAAGCCTGGCGGCCTGATGAGCCATATCGTTGACCACTCCGACCACTATTCCCACTTCGACCGCTCAATATCTCCAGTTCACTTCCTCAAGTTTAGTGCCCCCACGTGGGCACTTCTCTCTAGCAGCCTGTCGTACTGTAACCGATTGCGCGAATGTGACTACCTTGCAATGTTCTCAGAACAGGGGTTTGAAATCTGTCATGTTGCTTCTGACACCGACCCTCGAGCACTTAGTGCAGTCGCATCCATGTCCCTGGCACCGGAGTTTTGCACCATCTCCCCTCGCGACCTGAGTATCACAACCTCCCACATCGTCGCGAAGAAGAGGATCTGACGCAAACAGCCAGGGCGCTATTGCCGGCAAGCTGTCGAACATACTCAGCCTGCGAAAAACAAACGGGGCGGAGCCTCGGCTCCGCCCCAGCGGTCGTTTATGCTTGCGTCTTACTGCGACAGCGACCCGATGATGGCGATCAGTGGCAGGAACATCGAGATTACGATGAAGCCGACCACAAATCCAAGGAACACAATCAGAACTGGTTCCAGGGCGGCGGTCAGTGACTCCAGGGACGCATCTACCTCCGCTTCATAGAAATCCGCCACCTTCTCCAACATCGAGTCAAGCTGGCCGGTCTCCTCCCCGATGGTAATCATCTGCACTACCATTGGTGGGAACATCTTGGAGGTTGCCAGCGGGTCAGCAATCGTGTCACCCTCGCGAATACTAGCCCGCGATGCCAGGATAGCATCGGAGATCATGTCATTCCCAACCGTGCCGGCCACCGTCTCCATCGCCTGCAGGATCGGTACGCCCGAAGACAGCAGTGTTGAGAGCGTGCGGGCAAACCGCGACACCGCTACTTTGTGATTCAGGCTGCCAAACACCGGTACCCTTAGCACGAGCATGTCATAGTAGCGCTTGCCTATCTTGGTCGCCTTTATGCGGTTGATGGCAATCACCAACGCCACGATGATGGCGATCATTATGTACCACTTGCTGGTCGCGAAGTTGGACACCTTCATTAGCATCAGCGTCGGCAGCGGGAAGTCCTCTTCCTTCATCCCCAACTCCGTAAATAGCGCGATGAACTTGGGCAGAATGAAGGTTACCAGGAAAGTAACGATACCGACGGCCACGATCATAACCAGAACCGGGTAGGTCATCGCGGACTTGATCTTGCGGCGCAGGTCCATGTCCTTCTCGGTGAAAGCGGCCAGCCGCTGCAGCGTCTCGTCCAGCACCCCGCCAACCTCGCCGGCGCGTACCAGACCCGTTGCCAGATTGGAAAACACCCGTGGGTACTTCGTCATCGCCCGCGACAATGTGGCGCCACCCTCTATCTCACCCTCAATGTCACGGATAAGCTCCTTGAGCCGGGGGCTGGAGGTCTGCTGCTCAAGCACGTCGAGGCATCGTATCAGCGACACGCCCGCATTGATCATTGTGGCGAATTGCCGATAGAAGATGCTGAGGTCACGCAGCTTGACCTTTCCCTTGAACAACTGGATGCCGCCGACCTTGCGCTTAGCCCGGGTCTCCGCCTTCTTCTCGGTGACCTTAATCCGACTGAGACCTTGCTCCTTGAGGTCCGCGATAAGAGCATCCTTGGAGGTCGCCTCAATCGTCTGCGCCACTGTTTGCCCGGTCTTGTCACGTGCCTGGTAGGAAAAAGTAGCCACCAGGGGTCACCCCCTCATCTATAATCGCAAGACACTACCCCACGCGCAGTCGTCTACTATTTCGCCTAGTATACCCCCCACATCCTCCGCTCACACGCCTGTTGGACGCCATTCCTCATCCCCACCGCTATTGCTACTATTACCCGCCTGTAATCAGCTTCTCCAACTCGTCCGGGTTGTGGGCCCGGCGCATCGCTGTCTCGTAGGTTATCAGGCTCTGCTGATAGAGATCGCGCAGCGCCTGGTCCATCGTTTGCATACCTTCAGCCGACGAAGTCTGGATTATCGAATGCATCTGGAACGCCTTGTTCTCGCGGACGAGGTTGCGGATGGCCGAGGTTGCTACCATAACCTCAATCGCCGCCACCCGGCCGGGTTGGCCGGCGCGGGGCAACAATTGCTGGGACAGGATAGCCAGCAGATTGTTGGCTAGCTGCACGCGGATCTGCTCCTGTTCTTCGGCTGGGAATACGTCAATCATCCGGTCAACTGACTCCGCCGCGTTGTTGGTATGCAGGGTTGCCATTACCAGGTGGCCTGTCTCAGCGCAGGTGATGGCCAGCTTGATGGTCTCGAGGTCGCGCATCTCACCGACCAGCAGTACATCGGGGTCCTCGCGCAACGCCGAGCGCAGCGCATTCTGAAAGCTGTGGGTATCCTGGCCCAATTCGCGTTGGTTGATGATACATTTGCGATGCGTGTGCAGGTACTCGATGGGGTCCTCAATCGTTATGATATGCTCGGCACGCTCCTGATTAATCTGGCCGGTTATCGCCGCCAGCGTCGTGGACTTTCCTGACCCGGTTGGGCCCGTGACCAGCAGCAATCCACGCGGCCTGCGCCCCAGGTCCTCGACCACCGGTGGCAGCCCCAAATCCTTGATGGTGGGCACCTGTTGGGGGATCAGGCGAAAGGCACCGACCACGTTCCCGCGATCACGGAAAATATTGACCCTGAAGCGCGCTATCCTCCGCATCTGGTACGAACAGTCCAACTCCAACTCCGTCTCAAAGCGCTGAATCTGGTCGTCATTGAGGATGTCATAGATCATCCTTTGAGAAACTGGTGCGGTGAACGGCTCATAGCGCATCGCCTTTAGCTCGCCGTCTACCCGGATGATTGGTGGCAGGTCCACGGCGATATGCAAGTCCGAAGCGTTATTCTCAACCACTACCTCCAGCAGCTCATCAATATGTACATTCTCGATGGGCTTGCGCGTGGGTTTGCGGGCAGCTTGCGCCATTATTTTAATACCTCCCGCTACAGCCAAGCAGGCATCGGAGTTATCCCGACGCCACTATCAGCAGCCGTCTCTCATTCCACCTCTACTGATAGGAGCCGGCTGTGAACACAATACGCGTTAGCTCTTCTGGTGTTGTCTGGCCCCTCAGCACCTTTTTCATGCCGTCCTGGGCCAGTGTTACCATCCCTGCCGCCATCGCCGCCTCCCGCACTTGCATGGCCGAGGCCCGCTTGACGATAAGCTCAGCGATCTCTGCGTTCATTGTCATCAGTTCGAAGACGGCTATGCGACCTTGATAGCCCGTCTGTCGGCAGGCCTCACACCCCCGCCCGTGGTAGAACACGACCCCATCGTTCTCAGGCGCATCAGGGTCAAAGCCGAAGCCCAGCAACACGTCCTTGCGCGGCTGGTACGGCTCCTTGCACTCCTCGCACACGGTGCGGGCAAGTCGCTGAGACACCGAGGCGATGACCGAAGAAGAGATCAGGAACGGCTCCACACCCATATCCACCAGTCGTGTGACCGTGGAGGGCGCGTCGTTGGTGTGCAAGGTAGATAGCACCAGGTGGCCTGTGAGGGCCGCCTGGATTGCGATTTCCGATGTCTCCAGGTCACGGATTTCACCCACCAGGATGATGTCAGGGTCCTGGCGCAAGAAGTACTTCAGCGCCACGGCGAAGGTCAGACCCGCCTTGCGGTTTACGTGCACCTGCGAGATACCATCAAGCGCATACTCGACGGGGTCCTCAATAGTTATAATATTGGTCTCCACTGAGTTGATGCGGTTCATAATCGCATACTGGGTAGTCGTCTTGCCTGAGCCGGTCGGGCCGGTCGACAAGATCATCCCATTGGGCTGCCGAATGAGGGATTCCATCTCTGCCAGCATGTCCGGCTCAAACCCTAGGCCCTCCAGCCCCATCTCCTGTACCTGGCTCTTGTCAAGAATCCGCATAACTATCTTTTCGCCCAAAGTCGTGGGGATAGACGACACACGCAGGTCATAGTCCTTATCGCGGTGGCGAATGTGGATGCGGCCGTCCTGGGGTACGCGCCGTTCGGCAATGTTCATCTCCGACATAATCTTAAACCGTGATATCAGCGGTCCGTGCACATACTTGGGCACCTGCATAACATCGTGCAGCACCCCGTCAATCCGATAACGAATCCGCACCCGGTCCATAAACGGCTCCACATGAATGTCGCTGGCCCGCTCCTGAATTCCGCGCTGAATAAGCACCTTTGCGATCCTGATCACTGGCGCCTCATCGGCCACATCGGTGATGCGGTCAGTACTGATGCGCTCGATGCGGCCATCATCCTCCTGAGTTCCAAGCACTCCAGAGTCGCGCACCGAGCCAAGCAGCTCATCCATCTCATGCCCCGCCAGCGCCCCAGCGCCCACCTCGGCGCCAGGCGGCTCACCTACCGCCTCTGTCTCAGCGAGCATCCCTTCGATGGTCTTGGCAATCGCCTCCGGGTCGGCCAACAGCGGCTCGATGGTTACCATCAGCGTTCGCTTCAGGTCGTCTGTTGCCATGATGTCCAATGGCTCCGCCATTGCTACCTTGATGGTGCCATCGCCCCGGCCCACTGGGATTGCCTGGTAGCGCTCGGCTATGTCGCGCGGCAGAGTAGTCGCGACCTTGGGGTCAATATCCTCCGCATTCAGGTCCACGTAGGGAATGTTGAGCTGCTCAGACAGGCTTTCGTAAAGCGCCTGCTTGTCCAGATAGCCCAAGTCCACCAGGATCTGGCCGATGAGCTGGGTTGACTGCTTCTGAGCCTCCAGCGCTTCCTGAAGCTGCTCCTCGGTGATCAGCCCCCTCTCAATCAACATCTGGCCTATCAGCTTGCGTCCTCCTGCTCGTCTCATTGGCACACACCTCTTCGCAACGTCTGACCACCCTCCGACGTTACTATAAACACTCGGC
>JALGTI010000136.1 GCA_029821455.1 Candidatus Zipacnadia bacterium
CCCGCCGCCGCTCAGAACACCAACCCCATTGGTGTGATCACTGACCCAGACGGCACCGGCTGGATCTGGCTGCAGGAGCCGGGGCCGCATCTGTTGAAAGCAACCAAACCGGATGGCACCGTTGCGGAGGCGGAGATCGAGGCCGCGATGCTCCCACTTGACGCCCTGCCGGGCTATGATTACCTGCAGCGTGTTGAACTGGGGTTCTAAAGCCGTCCGCCATCAGTGGCAGAGGTCTGCTCAGACCGGCGGAGAATTGCCGGGCAGGCCCGCATTGGGCACAACAGACAGTACAGGAGGAGTCTTCAATGGCAGATAAGGTCAGAGTTGCATTGGTGGGCGCCGGGGGGCTATGTGATCTGGTAGAGGAGAAGCTCCACGCCACCGCCGACAAGTTCGGCATTGAGCGGCGCTTTACCGACTACAAGCAGATGATCGAGGACACCGACCCCCAGGCCATCTACATCCTGATGCCGCCCCATCATCTTTATGACCTGGTGGTTCACAGCCTCGATTGCAAGCTGCACGTCTTCATCGAAAAGCCGCCAGGCGTGACGCTGGACCAGATTAGTCATCTGGCCCATCGCGCCGAGCAGAACCTGTGCCTGACCATCGTTGGGTTCAACCGTAGGTACACCCCACTGCTGCGCAAGTGTAAGGAGATGGTGTTCGAGCACGCCGGCTCGCCGCATCAGGTAGTCTCGACCTTCTACAAGTGGCACAATCCACCAGCTCCCTACTATAATGGCGCAGTGGACATCCTGACATCGGATGCCATTCACGCGGTGGACACGATGCGCTGGATGGCGGCGGCTGAGGTGGATGACCTCGCTGCAGTCGTGCGCAACCACGGGCAGAATCTGGCCCTGAGCTGGAATGCTCTATGCCGCTTTGAAAACGACTGCGTGGGAGTGCTGCTCACCAACTGGCGGACAGGTGGGCGCACGCATCAGTTCGAGATGCACGGCGATGGTATCAGCGTGTTCTGCAATCCAGACTATGAGGCCATCATCCACCGCGACGGCGAGGAGCGGGCTGAGATCATCACCACTCAGGAGGCGGCCGGCAGCGACGAGAACTACAAGTACTACGGCTTCTGGGACCAGAGCCGCCACTTCATTGATTGTATCCAGAAGAACCACGAGCCAGAGAGTTGCTTCGCCGATGCTGTGAGGACGATGGAATTGGTGGACCGCATCCTGCACACGGGGTTGTAGGTAGCCGCCGTGCATTCGTAGGGGCGCGATTAATCGCGCCCCTTTGTTTCTATCTGATACGTGGACGTGATGAATCACGCTCCCACATTAGTCGCTCAGCGTGAAGCTGGACAGCAGGGGCACGACCGCGGTGGCGGCCTGCTCGAGGGCATCTTTAGGTGCGCTTATGCGCAGGCAGTAGCCGCTCTCCCCGCTGTGCAGCAGCCACAATGAGTGGGTACTGCCATCTCGGTTCAGGACGATATGACGGGCCGGCAGCCCTGCTACCTCGACATCCTCCTCGGCGACGATCTCCGCCTCTTCCCACAGGTCAGCATAAAGCTGTATCGTCTCATCCAGGTCTGCTGCAGGCTGCTGCGAAACCGCGAACACCAGAGGCGCTTGCTCGCTTGCCAGGCCGACTAAAACCAAAACCAGGCCCTCATCCGGGTCTTCCAACTCCCCGGCTCGCTCCCAGCCGGCCGGAACCGATAGTTGGAAGTCATTGACGGTCAGGACAGTAGCGGCCTCTGGCGTCTCGTCTGCGGGTTGAGTGGCGGTTTCGGCAGGTGTCATTTCTTCACCGCCCTGTTCGCCTGGTGGCTGTGGCTCAGCCTCGGCCTCGCCAGGCGTCGGCGGCTGAGCCGTGACCTCCTGTAGCGTTTCGCGTGCCTGGCGGTACAACTGCCCATCGCGGTACTTCTTGAGATCCTCCAGCAAGTTTGTGAGCGTAATGATGAGCTGGTCCAGCACGCTGTCGGGGACGATGGCCTCGTAGATTTCCACCTCCCCCATCTCCACCCGCAGGTCCGAGCCATGGTTCGTGGTGATAAGCAGTCGCACGTAGCGTGCTTCCACCGGCGCGGCGAAGTCAAACGCCTGCTGAATGGCCTTATTGACCACCAGCCCCTTGCGAACCGTCTGGTAGGGCCCATCGGGGGTAGTACGCGAGACCTGGATCTCCACATCACGCACCCAGCGGCCGATAATGCTGGGACTATCAGTAGCCGGATCAATAACCACGCGGCTGATCAGGTGAGTGCGCTCGCCTTCAAAGGCGATCACGATCCACTCCGGATCGCTATCACTGGGCACTTTGGCGGAGGCCCAGCCATAGGAATCCTGGGGCACGAACGAGCCGGTCACGTGCTTGCCATCAATGAGGTTGGTGACCTGCCACTCGGGTGCGGGGTTGCCATCTTCCCTGCGGGCCTCAGACGAAAACGCTTTGATAAGGCCACCGTTCTCGGCGGCAGCGATGTTTATACTCCCTGCCACCGTGGGGACGGCCATTGCACTGGTCACGTTGACAACAATCAAACCGCTGACGATTACGACTGCCGATATCAGCTTGATGCCTCTCATCGTTCCGTGCTCCTGTCCTGCTGTAGTTTCACAAATCCTCCGGCGCGCCTCAAGGTGTCACCGGGTTCTGCCCTGGCGGCCCAAAGGTGTCTTCAAAGACGACCTCATCATCACGCCGCACTTCAATCGTCGTGCTGCCGCGGCCCAGGATTGGCACCTCCTTGACGGTGCCCGGGTCCAGTTCCCCCTCCCAGGCGATCACGCGGCCCCCTTGGTCGGTGTACCAGATGTCTATCTTCTGACCCAGTTCCTGGCCCTGAGGCGTGACACGCACTATCCATCGCGCCAACTCACGGTCAGCAGGGCGATAGCTTGGGTCCGGCTCAACGTGGACATTCGGAGATACCGGCAGTTCAGGCTCCTCCGGACCTAATTCATCCTCGTCGGGTTCAACCTCCTCTGCAACCTCCTCTGGCCCCTTAGACAGATCAACATCAATGGCGGTGCCCTCTTCTACCCGCGTGGCCGGCTGGATTGACTGGGCGATGACGGTGCCCTCTGGCTCTCGCGAGAACTTCTCGGTAGTGGTGCCGAGGGTCAACCCAGCCTGGGCTAGCCGCTGCTCCGCCTGGGCCAGGGGCAGGCCCACCACGCTTACTACCGGTACAATCTCCTCACCACGGGCTATAACCAGGTCCACCTCGGTGTCCTCGGCGACCATCGTTCCGGCGGGCGGCGACTGGGTGATGATGGTGCCCTCCTCGGCAGTGTCGGTTCTCTCAAACGCAACTGAGCCAACCTGCAGGCCTACTTCACTGAGCCGCTCACGTGCCTCAGCCTCGGTATAGCCCTTGACGCCAGGCACCTGCATTGTCCTAGCGGGCGTGCCCGGATAGAAGGCCAGCTTGATCAGCCAGGTGCCGAACACCAGGACAATGAGGGCGATCAACACTGCAGCGACAATGCTCCAGACATTGAGCGGTTGTGACCGTACCACTGTTGGCGCTGCTGCAGGACGACCTTCTGCCGTCGGGGTCTCAGGGGCAGTCGTGGCGTAAAGTGGCAACATTGCCTCCCGCGAGGGCTGCAGTACACCGGTGCGGTCTAGCTCCTCACCGGCTGCCAGCTTGCCCAGGTCATCGAGCACCTCTTCTGCGCTCTGATAGCGGCGCGCCGGGTCCTTGGCTATCGCCTTGTTGACAACGAACTCTTCAGAGGGCGTGATGTTCGGATTGATGATATGCGGAGACACAGGGCGCTGCTCGACGTGCATCGCAGCGATCTGCGCTGCCGTCTCCCCCTGAAAGGGGGTCTGGCCAGTCAGCGCCTCGTACATCACACAGCCCAGCGAGTAGATATCAGACTGCGGCCCCACAGGTTTGCCCTGGGCCTGCTCTGGTGAGACGTAATGGGCCGACCCCAGCACCATCCCGTCCAGTGAAAGGCTGTCGTGGCCAGCCGCAGCCGCGATGCCAAAATCTGATAACTTCGCAATTCCATCCTCGGTGAACAGGATATTGTGCGGTTTGACGTCCCGATGGACCAGGCCGGCCTGATGGGCGCACGAGAGCGCCCGACAACACTGAGCTACTACCTCAATGACCTTACGACTGGGCAGGGGAGCGTACTGCTCCAAGATACGCTTCAGGTCAGGCTCCGGGAGATACTCCATTACGATGTAGTAAAGCTCCCCGTCGGCGCCGGTGTCGAAGATTTGGACGATATTGGGGTGGTTGAGCCCAGCCGCCGCACGCGCTTCAGAGCGGAATCGGGCTACGGCCTCGGCGTCCTTGGCATAGTTGTCTCGCAGAATCTTGACCGCGATGGTCCGCTCCAGAGCCAGGTCTGTTGCCCGGTAGACACATGCCAGACCGCCCTCGCCAATCAACGAGTCAAGACGGTATCTATCTGCCAGTATTCTGCCTTCCACCATTGCGCACCGGTTAGTCAGAAGTGACGGATTGGTAGTCTATTTGTTCAGCAGCAGGGCCATTACTTGCTGGACAATGGGCGCTGCCACCACCCCGCCAGCACCTGCATTCTCCACTATGACCGTAACGACCACCCTTGGACTCTGGGCAGGCGCAAACGCGGTCGCCCACGCGTGCGGTACGCCCTGAGGGTTTTGTGCGGAACCCGTTTTGCCGGCAACACTAACTTCCTGCACAGCGAGGCGTCCGCCAGTGCCTGTTTCCACGCATTCGACCATCATACCTGCCACGTCACTCGCTGCCTGGCGACTGACCGCCTGCCCCAAACTGGTCGCCCCACCGCGTTTGAGGACTTTCCCACGCTTGGTATGGACCTCCTCTATCAAATATGGCGCCAGTTGCCTGCCTTCGCGGGCAATTGCCAGCGTTAGTACGGCGATTGCGTACGGAGTGACAAGCGTCTTGCCCTGTCCAAACGCTGTTTGAACCAGTTCAGCTTCGGCGTTATCACCGACAAACTCAGCCATCCGTCCCGCCTGCACAACCCCCTCGCCAAACGGCAGCTTCGGTGCATCAAGCAGATGAAACCTGGCCACATAGTCGGCGAACCGCTTTGGCCCGAGCTGCTGGCCCAGCTTCGCGAAGGCGATGTTGCAGGAGTCAGCCAGCGCCCGCGTCAGGGAGAGTTGACCATAGCCATTGCTGTGCCGGCAGCGGACCTGACTGCCAGCTATCCATTCTACACTACCGCAGGTGAAATTGGTATCCGGCTTCACGATGCCAGCATCCAAGGTGGCAGCAGCCGTCAGTATCGTCAAAACCGAACCGGGTGGATACAGCCCCTGGATAGGGCGAAACAGTTCCGGCGAAGCCGGGTCATTGCGGAACACCTCGAACAGCTCAGTGCTCTGGGTCACGTTCCTGGGGTCGTAGGTGGGGGCGCTGGCCATGCACAGGATCGCCCCGGTCTGGGCATCCAGGGCTATCACGGCCCCCCGCTGACCCCGCAGCAAGCGGGTGGCCAGCCGCTGGGCCCTAGCATTGATGGTTAGAACGACATCACAGCCGACTGGCCGACCGTAAGTGAGATCGTCCCACGGATCAGCATAACATCCCTGGCCGGTCAGCGCATCGAGCAGGCCTGGGGTCAACCCGCTGCGGTCGTTATAGCCGGTCAGGTGACAGAATGCCTCAGCGATCGGATAGGTGCGCACCCACTTGCCGTGCTCTTCCTGTGCACCTAGCACCAACTCCCCGTCAGAACTGTAAACTTCGCCTGGGATGACGCGGCGCGGGCGCTCGAGGGTGCGCTTGTTATTGGGGTCGGCCTGTAGGCGGACCGCACGCACTACCTGCCACCAGCCGCATAGCAAACACAGGGCCAGGAAGCCGGCCAATGGTACCATAGCAAGTTTGCGGATGGCTCTGCTCAACTCGCGCATACGATCACGATTCTGGACGGCGGCCGGCTGGCATCCAGTCGCGCGCCACCACCATCAATAATCCCAGAGCGATGAAGTTGCAGACAATTGAAGTGCCGCCATAGCTCAGGAACGGCAACGTCATCCCGGTCACAGGAATGAGTCGCAGCACGCCGCCGATGACGATGATGCTCTGCAGGGCAAAGATGGTGGCCAGCGCCGCTGCTAGCAATGCCCCAAAGCGGTCAGTTGCCGACCAGGCTATCTGATAAGCTCTAAATGAGATGAGTGTGTAAAGCAGGAGCACGGCGATGCTGCCCAGCAGGCCCAGCTCCTCGGCTACAGCAGCGAAGATGAAATCACTATGGGCGACAGGAATGAGATCAGCCATTCCCAGGCCCAGGCCAGAGCCAGTCACCCCGCCTGCGGCCAGCGCAAACAGGGCCTGCAGCGGTTGATAGCCTTTACCCGTCGGATCGGCCCACGGGTTGAGCCAGATGCTGATGCGGTCGCCCACGTGCGGGAAGACAGCCGCTGCAACCAGCGCGCCTACGATAAAGACGGCGATTCCTACAACCCCGTACCCCTTCCGCCCGGTGGCCAGGTACATCATTGCGATGAACAGCCCCAGAAACAGAGCCGCTGCTCCCAGGTCGCGCTGCAGCACAAAGATGGCCAGGCAGAAAAAGACCATCAACAGCAGCGGGGCCGCGTAGCGCAGTTCAACAGTTGGCAGCCCCAGCCGCGAGGCGGAAGTCCGCCGGAGCAGCTCCCCTCGGTCGGCAATATAGCCTGCCAGGAAGACGGCCATCAGCAGCTTGGCCAGTTCAGTGGGCTGAAAAGTCACAAAGTTGAACAGGCTCAGCCACAGCCGGGCGCCATTCTTCTCGATACCCCATAGCATCGTCATGCCAAGCAGCACCACAGCCAGGATCCCAGCGGCGTACTTCAGCCGCCCCAGGCTCCGCACATCATCCAGCCCATAGTAAGTCATCAACATCAGCGCCGTGCCCAGCAGGATCCAGATGACCTGCTTGGAAGCAGCTACGTGCTGGCCGGTGCCTGGGTCTCCCAGCCGCCACAGGATGGTGACGCCCAGGCAGCAAAGTACCGACACCAGCGGCAGCAGCAGATGGTCGCGGCGGTCGTCCAGTAGATCCATCAGCAGAGCGGCCACTATCAGCGCACCAACTACAGCCATAACGCGAGTGGCGTGGGCCACCGGCTCACCGCCCGCCAGGCAGCTTAGGACAAAGGCCAGCGCCCCGATCAGGGCGCTGAAGACTAATAAGCTGAGTTCAACACGCCTTGCGTCAGGAATCAGGGACATCCTCTCGCTTCCACACCAGCTTGAAGCGGTTGCGGGCCGGTTATGACCCCTCAATGAACCGGAAAACCGTGGAGCCTACGGCAATCTCGTCCCCGCCGTGAATCTCCACATCATCAGAGATGGGCTGACCGTTCACAAACGTACCATTGGTTGAGTTGTAATCTTGCAAAAAGTAGCGGTCATCACGCACCAGGATGAGGGCGTGGCGGCTCGACACGTAGCGGTCATCTAGCACAATAGCATTCTCCGGCCTACGCCCGATACTGACTGAATCGCCCAGCGGCAGGCGCTGACCCGCCGCCAGCACAGTGGACCTGACAACTACCAGGCATGGCCGCGCGTGGGCGACTCGTGTGATGGGTCGGGGTTGGGCGACGCGGTTGGCCGGCTGCGGCAGCTCTCGTTGGCGCAGCTGAGGCGCAGCGGCGGCCACATCGGTCATCAGCGCCCGGAACACGATGATGACAAAGACATAGATGAGAATGATAAGCAAGTACTTACCAACTACCAGGACAATGCCGGGGGCCACATGCAGTCACTCCGGATGGGAGACAAAGCGCAGTTGTGCCAAGCGGATTATAGCAAAAGGTGACCAGGGTGTACAGGATGGTAACGGGCTTCGGGCGGCGAGCGCGGATAGAACTGCTATGCCCGCGCCGCGCAGGCAGCGATATTCTCAGGCGGGAGATCAGGCTGAATGTTGTGGGCGGGACACAACACAAAGCTGCCGCCGGTGGGGGTGAGGCTATACAGCTTGATCTGGCAGGCCCCGGCCGCGCGGTTCAGTTCATACTTCACGCACCCAGTCATCGTGCTAGCCTGCTGATCAAGGCCTAAGCCCGATGATGGTCCTGCCACGGGCCAAGCGAGGCCGGAGCCGGAGGGGTGGTCGCCGGGCGGTGACCTTTGCAGGCCGCAGTCGCCTTCCTATTCCTCCTCGACGCCCAACTGGATCAGGGCGGCCCTTGCGCATTCCCGTACCAATGGCACCCGTACATCACCGTGTTCCACAATAAAGCCGTCCTCTTTGGCTGCCTCCAATACAGGTATCGCCTCTTACAGGTATCGCCTCTGGTATGCCCAGATGTCCCAACGCGAGCGCTGCGTACGCTCGCACGTATCCATCTTGGTCGTGCTCCACCAGCGCAACTAGTGGCTCAAAGACATCGGTTTTTCCCCAGTATCCCAGGATGATATTCAAGTAAGCCACATATTGACGCGGGGCGTCTTCTTCTGCCATGGCCCCTCGCAGTTGCTCTT
>JALGTI010000137.1 GCA_029821455.1 Candidatus Zipacnadia bacterium
TTGAGGACAGAGTTGAAACCCACGCGCGGAGAGCCAGGGCTGCCAGTGTCGAGCTGCAGAGCGCTTCCGAGACGCTGAAGAGCGAAGCGCTCACAAAGATGGCAGAGCTGCTGCGTGGCCGGTATGCCAAGATTATGCGGGCCAATGCTATTGATATGGAGAACGGAGAAAAGGCAGGCCTCAGCAGCGCGATGCTGGACCGTCTGAAGCTGGACGAGCAGCGCATAGAGGAGATGGCCGTCGGCCTGGAAGAGATTGTCGCGTTGCCGGACCCGGTCGGCGAGGTGATTGAGGAATGGACGCGGCCCAACGGACTGCTTATCCAGAAGGTACGGGTGCCGCTGGGAGTGGTGGGCATCATCTACGAATCGCGACCCAATGTCACGGTTGATTCAGTTGGCCTGTGTCTGAAGGCTGGCAATGCGGTGCTGTTGCGCGGCGGCAAGGAGGCGATCAACTCCAACATTGCCCTGGCCGAGATCCTGGCGGATGCCTGCCAGGCCGTCGGCCTCCCGGAGAGCTGTGTGGAGCTTCTTGATTTCACTGACCGCGAGGCAGTGCCGGTGATGGCGCGGATGGATCAGTACCTCAGCCTCATCGTCCCGCGTGGCGGCAAGGGTCTCATCCAGGCGGTGACCGAGGCAGCCACCGTGCCTGTGCTGGCCCACGACCGGGGAATGACTCAGATATATGTGGACGAGAGCTGCGACCTGGATATGGCCGTCAAGGTGGTGCATAACTCCAAGGTCCAGCGCCCTGGAGTCTGCAACGCCGTCGAGAACCTGTATGTGCACGCAAAGAACGAAGCAGCTTTGAAGGCCATTGTCTCTGACCTGCAGGCGGCGGACGTGGAGATCCGTGGCTGCCCTCGGACGATGAAGCTGTGTGACGGTATCGTGCCGGCCACCGAGGAAGACTGGGAAGCTGAATATCTCGACCTGATCCTCTCAGTGATGGTCGTTGATTCGATGGATGAGGCAATAGCGCAGATTGCTCAGCACACATCGGGGCTGACCGAGGCGATAATGACCGACATCGAGGAGAATGCTGAGCGCTTCCTGAAGGAGGTTGACTCGGCGTGCGTGTATCATAACGCCTCCACGCGCTTCACTGATGGCGGGCAGTTCGGGATGGGGGCCGAGATCGGCATTTCCACCGGCAAGCTCCACGCCCGTGGGCCGGTTGGAGTGCGGGAGTTGACGACCTACAAATACGTGGTGCGCGGGGATGGCCAGCTACGCACGTAGCCTTACGGGGAGGGGCACAGGTCAGCCGTGAATGAACGAGAGAGCCTACAGCAAGCCAAGCGAGTCGTCATCAAGATCGGGACCCGGGTCATCACAGACCCGGCCGGTGGCCTTGATGAGGGCTTCTTGCGTGGCTTGGCTGAGCAGGTGGCAAGGCTGCTGGAGCGTGGTTGCGAGGTGGTGATCATCACCTCCGGCGCGGTGCACCTGGGCCGTCGTGCCTTGCAGGTCAAGCGCAAGAAAGAGAGCATCAGCTTGCGACAGGCGGCCGCGGCTGTCGGCCAGCCAGAGGTCATGCATCGGTACATCGAGGCATTCGGGGCCCATAACATCAGGGTCGCGCAAATACTGCTGACGATGGAGGATATGAGGGAGCGTAGGCGCTACCTTCACGTTCGCAATACCCTCGAAGCGTTGTTGTCCAATCGCGTCGTGCCGGTTGTGAATGAGAATGACAGCGTGTCAGGGGAGGCGGTAACATTTGGAGAAAACGACAAACTGGCGGGCGTCGTGGCAGCCAGCACCCAGGCCGATGTGCTCATCTTCCTGTCCGACCAGGCCGGCCTATTCACCAGTGATCCCCGCACTAATCCAGGTGCCGAGCTTATCTCAACGGTGCAGCCAGGCGAGGACCTATCGAGCTGCGCCGGCTCGGCCGGTGGACCGGAATCGCTGGGAGGCATGGCTAAAAAGATCGCGGCTGCCCAGACGGCTGCCGATTGTGGGGTCGCAGTGGTGATAGCTGACGGTGCTGAGCCGCAGGTAGTCGTGCGCGTGTTGGACGGCGACGCGGTTGGCACACTGTTTGTGCCGGGACAGCCAACCCAGGCGCGCAAGCAGTGGATGGCCACCGCGACAGAGCCAACCGGTGCGGTAGTGGTGGATGCCGGCGCCAAGGCTGCCCTCCAGCAGCGTGATGGCGCCAGTCTGCTGCCCCGGGGTATCATAGATGTCAAGGGCGACTTCGAGGCTGGCGACGTCATCCGCATTCTCGGACCCGACGGCAGTGAGTTCGCCCGGGGGCAGACCAATTATGCAGCGCCCGAGGTGCATCGTATCCAGGGGGCGCATAGCAGCCAGATAGAGGAGATACTCAGGCACGTCGGGCAGCCTGAGGTGGTTCACCGGGACTACATGGTGATGACTACGCCACAGGGCCCGTCTGAGTAGTGACACGGACTGAACACAAAGACGCCACTGCCACTTGGCAGTGGCGTCTTTGCTCGTTCATACCCGTAGATCTCCCCCGATAGCCTATTCTCCCTCTGGCACTTCAGGGGCTTCCTCTTCAGGGGTAACCTCCTCGCCTGCCTCCTCGACCTCCTCACCCTCGACTGCTTCGGCCTCTTCAGCCTCCTCTTCGACTGCTTCTTCCTCTGCTGCCGGCGGCCCAGTCGGCGCTCCCGGCATGCCTGGCCCTGGTGCTACTCCTGGTGGTGGGGGTGGAGGAGGCTTGGGAGCACAGCTAGCCAGATACACCACTGCCACCACCATGGCCACCACCAACAACGCAACAATCAACCCTCGCGACATGTCAACCATCCTTTCGCTTTAGCACTCAAGCTGCGCCATATTATAGCGCATCTTCAGCGCAATGTGAAGGGTGAATTCGCTTACGTGTCTGCGGAATCCTTCTACCGCCTCTTCAGAAACGCAATATTCCGGTCAATATATAGTCCTGTAAGCGGTGGCTGTTATGCGCAATCCGGTGGCCCCGCGTGCGTGGTTGTCTTGACTTGACAGAGACCTTGTGCTATTCTGCGAGGTTGGAAGGGCAAGGTAATCTGTTACAGCAATGCTTGACGAACGTTCCCCTGGGCACGCGAGGGGGAGGTGGATGCTTGTCGTTTCAGGGGGGGTTGATGCCTGGGAGGGATTGTGTAATTAAGACGATCTAACGCATTGCGCTGGGAGGGTGCCATAATATGCAAAGGATGAAGTCCTTCTGCTGGCGAGCCATCGCGCGAATCGGTGTCGTCTGTTTTGCGGTCAGTGCTGTTGCGCCCTACGCCTGGGCGGGACCGCTGGTAGTGATTACCAGGCCCGCCGATGGCGAAACAGTTCGCGGTCAAATCTGGGTCGACGTCTCCTTCCGCAGCGACAGCGATCTGCCAATCACCAAACTTGGACTGTACGTGGATGATAATCTTGTCGGTGAGCGGCGAGTTTCGGCGCCCAAGCACCAGGGACGCGAGTCATTCCCCTATGACTTCTCATTTGCCACTGCCACCTCACACAAGATCTGCGCTAAGGCTGTAGACGCCGGCGGCAATGTCGGCCAGGCGACTATCCACGTCGAGGTGCGCGCCGTCCAGGGCGGCGAAAAGGACCTCATTCCCCCGGTTATAAGCATTTTCTATCCCGCCCAGGGCGCGAAGCTTACCAGAGAAGTTGAAATCAAGGCTGATGCCACCGACAATGTAGGGGTCAAGCACGTATTCTTCTATATAGACGGCAAGCTTAAGACAATGAAGATTAACACCAGCCCGCCGTATGTGGACCGCTGGGACACCACGAGGGTCGCCGACGGGCCCCACGTGATCCAGGCAAAGGCGTGGGACGCGGCAGAGAACGAGGGGCGTTCGGCCGAGGTCACGGTCATCGTTGAGAATCACCAGATGACCTTAACCCAAGGGCCGGCCCAGTTGACGCCCAGTCAGGTTATGACCGTAAAGCCGAGCAATGAGGAGGCTCCGCCTCTGTTGCCGGCCGTGCCCGTGACGCCGATACCGCCGTCTGAGGGAGAAGTGCAAGTCCAGGAGTTTGGAGCCCCGGCCGAGGAGCAAGTCGCCGTAGTGCCGGCCATGCCGCCAGTCGCGGTTGTCACGCCTGCCGTGGGCCTGGTTACCTCCCGCGCCGTTGCCGATATTTCTACGGCACCCACTGTTCGCGCTGTGCAGGGCCTGGCGATGGCCAGCAATCGGGTCGCGACGCCGTTACGTGCTATATCTCCAGCACCGCTGCCAGTCGCTGCGCACTACACTCGGCCGGCTCTGGAGGTCACGCCACGGGTGGGAAGTCGCACGGGCCTGACGCTGCTGCCGCGCAGCCCGCAGCCTGAAAGCATCCAGCCGGTCCAACCCACCACCCCGGAAGTGAGCAAGGCCGCGCCCAGCACACCTGCGCCACGAGTGACTACCGAGCCTGAGATGGCTGTAGCAATGGCGCCCGCAGCAGCGCTTACCCCTCAGGCTCCTGCCGAGATTGCCACGGAGCGTGGCACGAGCAGCTCGCGTCCGCTACTGCTTGCCGCTGAGTTTGGGTCCGGTCGTGCGGCGGATTACCTGAGAGCTTTCCGCACCACGACTCCAGTCCTGCCGCCGGCCTCCGCGGCGGTGGCGACCGACGCGCCGCGCAGCATCAGCAGTTCACAGCCACTGCTGGCCGCTGCGGCTGTGGGCAGCCGGCTGGATTACACGCCTGCTCCACATACCACGACCCCGTCAACTCCGCCTGCGGCCGGTCTCCCGCTCGACACTTCGACAGCCGAGACGCTAAGGATTGCGGCCCTGCCTGAGGTGCCTTCGACTGTGGCCCTGCCACGGCAAGTGCGGGTAACCACCCCGGCTAGTGAGCCTCTGATGCCGGCGGCGATTGCAGCAATGCAGGATGTCAAGGTCCGCTTCGACAACGAGCTGTTGAGCCTGCGGGCGGTCCCGGAGGTCAAGCAGGGCATCCCCACCGCGGCGCTGCGCGAGATATTCGAGCATAGCGACGGCGTGCTGTACTGGTATCACATGACGAAGAAAGTGCATGCGGTCAATGACGACACCGACATGTGGCTGCAGATTGGGGACCCAGTCGTCACGGTCAACGACCAGGACCAGACTGTCGAGCTTGCCCCGTATATCAAGCGCGGGCGGACGATGGTGCCGTTGCAGTTCATCGCCAATACCCTGGATGTGGCTATCACCTACAATGCCACGACCGGTGAGATTGTCATAAGCAGCAACAACCTTTAGACAGCCAATACGTCGTGTGTGATTACCCACAGCCCCAAAGCTACCCTTTGGGGCTGTTTTGTGCTAACATACAGCCACCAAGCACCTCAGATGAATGCCTCAGCACCAGCAGGCGATGATGACGCAAGCCAGAGACAATCTTTCCGCTTTTATCGCCCAGCAGCTTGACCCGGAGCAGGGCGAATTGCTGCGCACGATCGCTGAAGCGGCCGCGGGCCTGCAATGCCCAGCCTATCTGGTGGGCGGCCCGGTGAGAGACCTGCTGCTGCAGCGCCGCCAGGTGGACATTGATATCGTTGTGGAGGGCGATGGCCCCCACTTCGCTATGGCACTGGCTGAATCGTTGGAGGCAAAGTGCACCATTCACGAGCCTTTCCTTACTGCGGCCCTGGAGTTGCCGGATGGCAGCGTCCTGCATGTGGCGACTGCCCGCAGCGAGAGCTACGAGCGCCCGGGCGCCCTGCCGAAGGTGCAGCCAGCCAGCCTGGCTGAGGACCTGGGCCGCCGCGACTTCTCCATCAACGCCATGGCCCTCAGCCTCAATCCGCAGGACTTCGCCGACCTGTACGACCCCTATGGCGGCTGCGATGACCTGTCTGAAGGACTGCTGAGGGTTCTTCACCAGCGCAGCTTTCTGGATGACCCCACTCGCATCATCCGTGGCCTTGGGTTCCAGGTGCGAATGGGGTTGTGTTTTGAGGCCGAGACGCAAGCCTGGTTGCAGGAGGCCGTGCGCCAGGGAGCGCTCGATACGGTCTCGCCACATCGCATCGGCGAGGCGCTGATGCCGCTCCTGGCCAACGATGTGGCAGTGGATGTACTGTTGCAGGCAGACCAACTCGGCGTGCTGGGTGCCCTGGACCTGACCACTGAGCCGCTGGCCGAGCCGGTCCGGGCTGCCCTGCAAGCTGCGGGGGCTGCTTTGGAGGCTATTGGCTTGCCACCACAGGGGGAGCTTGCGGCGCTCACTTACCTGGCTATACTTTCACAGGGAGAGCCACTGGCCGCCCGCAGGATAACTGAGGCTTTGCACCTAAACAAACAGCAGGCGCGGCTACTGGACAATGCCACCCGCTATCTGGCACAGCCTCCTGAGATGCTGGCTGACCCACAGCCGCCGGCCAGTTCGCTTTTCTTCGCACTGGAAGGGGCTGGTATCCCGGCGCTGGCCTCCCTGTGGGGGCTGGAGAGGAATCGGCGGGCCAATATTGAGCGTTTCTGGCTCCAGTTACGCTCAGTCAAGGCCGATGTCAGCGGAGATGATCTGATCGAGGCCGGTGCTGAGCCCAGTCCGCATTTTGCCGCGGCGCTTAGAGCGGCGCTGGCTCACAAACTCGACCATCCCGACGCCGACCGCGCAGCACAGCTTCGGGCTGCGCTACAGGCGCTGGATAGGTAGGTTGTAGATTGCTATGCTTTTGCAGCTATTTCAGCAGCATCTTCCTCCGGGCGAGCTACTAGCCCGGCTACTGACTGCGCTGGTTGCAGTGACCATCGCCATTACGGTGCACGAATTTGCCCACGCCTGGCGGGCTGACAGAGCTGGCGACCCCACACCACGCCAACACGGCCGCCTGTCCCTGTATCCCTGGGTCCACTACGACCCAATCGGGAGCACCATGTTTCTCCTGCTTGGGCTTGGTTGGGCGAAGCCGGTGCCGATTAATCCGGTGATGTTCAAGCGCCCGCGCTACGATGGGATTATGGTCGCCCTCTGGGGGCCGTTGTCTAACTTGATTACTGCCGTCGTGTTTGCTCTGCCCCTTCGACTGGGCTTCGCCGGGCAATATGCCGGGGTTCTCAGCACGATAGTTTTTCTCAACCTACTGCTAGCGTTCTTCAACCTGATCCCAATCCCCCCATTGGACGGCTCACATATTCTGAGTGGGTTGCTGCCTCCGGACAAAGCACGTCGCTTCGCAATCTTCGGTGCGCGATGGGGCATATTGATACTGCTGGTCTTGATCTTCACGCCTATACTTGAGATCATCATTTTTATGCCCGTGAAGATATTGCTTGGGCTCCTGACCGGGCACCTGTGGTATTGATTCGCAGGTATACTTACTTGGATGCCAGGAGACGTTTCGATGCAGATTAAGAAGGCTATCATCCTGTGCGCAGGCCAGGGCACTCGCCTGCGACCCTTAACCTACTCACGCCCCAAGGCGCTACTACCCGTTGCCGGGCGGCCCGTACTGGACTGGATCCTGGCTGACATCGCCGCCGCTGGCGTTGAGCTGGCCTGCATCGTTGTCAGCCCCAACTGCCAGCAGGCCATCGCCGACTATGTGGGAGGTGGCGAACGTTGGGGTTTGAGCCTGGAGCTTGCCATCCAAGACCCTCCACTGGGACTAGCTCACGCGACTGCGATGGGCCGCGACTTCGCCGGCGATGACCCCTTCCTGCTCTATCTGGGCGATCGCAGCCTTCGCGGATGGCGGTGATGTCGCCTCCGTGATGGTCAAGCCCGTATCCGACCCCCGGGCGTATGGGATTGTGGAGATGGAAGGTGAGCGCGTGGTGCGGCTGGTCGAGAAGCCTCAGCAGCCGACCAGCGACCTCGCCATCATTGGTGTGTATGCCTTCACA
>JALGTI010000138.1 GCA_029821455.1 Candidatus Zipacnadia bacterium
GAGCGTCCTGGGCCAGTTGTGGCCACAGAACCTTGACCGCGACCTTTCGCCCTCCCAGCGTCACCTGTTGAGCTTCATAGACCTTTCCCCACGCACCGCCACCGATCTCGCCGACTAGTTCAAAGTTGCCAAGACGGTTGGATGTTAACACTGAAATCAGCCTCAATGCACGAGTTATCTACTATTGAGAGGCGCCATCTTCCCACGGTTGATGCTGATGTGGACTATCAACGCATTGTCATCAGCCAGTCTTCCGGCTCCTATGAAGCGTTTCGCATAGTAAGGAGCGTCCAGGTCTTCGATATGTACGCCTCGGTTCCCTGTAGATTGGATGAATCTGTTGTTTCCCAAATAGATACCGACGTGGGAAGCACCCGGCTTGTACGTCTGAAAGAAGACACAATCGGCGCCTGGTATGCTGGGTTTGTCCAGGTGTTCTGCGGCTTGATATTGCGGGCCAGCATCCCTTGGTACCTTGAGGCCGCAAGCGAAGTAGCTGGCCCATACCAGCCCCGAACAGTCGAGACCCTTGCAGGTTACTCCACCCCAGAGATAAGGGCTTCCAATATACTGCTTTGCTCTCTCCGCGATCTCAGCTCCGATGTCTACAGCCAGCGGCTGGCGAGAAAGGTCCATCATGCTATTGGAAGGTAGCCAAGCAGTGCGCCCGTTAACCCCGGTGACTTGTGTCCAATCTCCGGCTTCGCGAACAGAACCGACCAGGCTGCCGCCATACAGAATGTCCGGCCACCCGTCGGCCACTTTGGCAGAATCGGGCGCAGACACCGGCTCAACGCAGGCATTCGCTATCACACACCACTGCTCAATTTGCACGGCCTGTGCGTCCGTCAGCACCAGAGTGGCCTTAATCCAACCGGGATAGTCGCACTGGGGAATAACCCTGACTTCTATCCAATCGCCGCGTTGGCCCACTTTCCTTAGCGGATGACCGAAGAGAGTCTGAGTTACTCGCTCTGCTGCAGTCGTCGGACTGCGGCGTACGTTAGCGACTGGGACCTTACAGTACACCAGATTTGCCACCGGCTCGGCCGGACTTGACGGCACTTGGGCCACTTGTTGTCCTTCAACTGGCGCCGCCACCATTGTGTGAACGTCAGGAATGTCAGCCTGGCGTTTGCTTTCCGCTGGCCTTGTGGCGGCTGGTATCGGTTCAGGCGGCAGCACTCCTGCTCCCCGCGAATCAGCCAACCTTGCACCGGTAAGAACTCCGCCTGCTGCCGAAATGGCCACGAGACCGACGAAAATGATAATTGTGAGAGGCTTGCTTTTGAGAAATGCCATCCTTCTACCAGTCATCGAATTGTGGTGCGAAGACATTGTCGTGATACGTACGCAGTTTCCCGCCTATAGATGCCCCATCACCCACAAGCGCGGTGTGTTGTTTCTTCACTTGGCCGTATTCGGTTCTCGGCCCCCACGATGGGCTGCCACCGGCCAGCTCTGCGAGCATCTTCTCGTTCGACATAGTGATGCGCCTTTTCCCCAGTGTTCCCGCCTCACGCAGCATACTTCGCATTTTACGCAGAGATTCGGGAGCATCGCTCGGTATGGTGAGGTCCTCCGCTTTGCGGCTAACTGCGGAGAACTTCGCGCTCTGCCGTTCGTTGCTTTCTAGGAGCCACTCGCGGTTGTCGCGCAAGAAGTTACGCCAGCTCCCGCGATGCTTCCTCTTGTGCTCCTCCCAAGGTTTGTTAGAATCGGCGAGATCCTGGATCGCGTCTTCCAAATCTTCGTAGATATCTTCTATTTCTCGCCCAGCAGCTCTCCAGGCCTTTTCAGGCTCTGACTCCGGTGCCGGCATTGCCGCTGGCTGATATGCTGGCTGTGACGCTGGCAGAGGTGAGCTGTATGGTGCCGGCTGGGGTGCGAATTGGGGCCCGGACGACGCCTCGAACGCGTGTTGTTGTCGCTGGCCGCAGGCCAGAACAAGCAGCCCTACGCCCAATACCACGATCACGAGGGCCATTCCTGCGACGATGACCACTGTCGCCCCCCTCTGCTTAGGCGCTACGCCAGCAGTGCTGGCAGGTGACTCTGCTATCGCTGTTCGTCCCGGCTGAGCGACGTTTCGCGGCTCAGCACGGGCAGGAACGCCAAGATAGGGCACCTCGGCTGTGGGTGGCGCTACCGGAATAGCAGCGCGTAGAGCTGCAGCCATTTCCTGTGCTGTACCGAAACGCTCGGCAGGCTCCTTGGCCAGCGCCCGCAAAATGATACTGGCTAACCACTCCGGACAGTCAGGCCGTAGCTCTCTGGGGTCACGAGGCACGTCACTAACATGCTTCATTGCGGCAGCAACCGGCGTAGTGGCGCTAAACGGGACTTGGCCGGTGAGCATGTGATACAACATGATGCCCAGAGAATAGATGTCAGACCGGCCGTCCACCGGATTGCCCTTGGCCTGCTCCGGGGACATGTATTCTGGGGTGCCGATACTGGCTCCCGTAGCAGTCAGACCACTTCCTTCGCCCACCTTGGCGATCCCAAAGTCTGTCACCACTGCCCGGCCGTGTTCGTCAATCATGATGTTGCCAGGCTTGATATCCCGGTGAACCACGCCCTGGCTGTCGGCATATCCAAGCGCGTCGGCAACCTGGGCGCCCAACTCGGCCGTACGTTCAGGGCCAAGCGCGCCATCGCGCTTGATGACCGAGGCCAGCGTCCCGCCGCGGATGCACTCCATCGCGAAGAAGTACGTGCCATCATCTTCGCCGAAATCAATAACACTGCAGATATTCGGGTGGCTGAGCCGGGCCATGTTCTGCGCTTCCTGCAAGAACCGCTGCCGCGCTGTCGCATCCTCCGCATGATGCGGCCACAGGGCCTTGACCGCCACATCGCGCCCCAGAGACTCCTGCTTCGCCAGATACACCTTTCCCCACGCGCCTGCACCAAGCTCGTCGACAAGCTCATAATTCCCAAGGCGGGTACCAGTCATGTTCAACTCCCCTTAGAGATCAGGCCCGTCAACATCTTAAGGATGCTTAGCAGTATGGCCGAACTGGCGTTTCTGGAATTCGCGGATGAACACCGCGTTTCTCTCCTCAGTCTGCGACAGCCGGGTGTCCGAGTAGTCTGCATCAATGGAATACCAAGGCTGCCGCAGGAAGTAGTCCTGGATTGCCGGCGTGACAAAAGACCGCCCGTGCCGGGCGAAAATCTCGTTGCGCATCAACGTCAGCGTCCAATTTGACTTACCAGTCAAATCCGCAATTGTTACGCGGCGGTGGCTTGTCCAAGGTGCCAAGTACGTACCAGAAGATGTAGCATACCGGTTCCCCTTGCTTAACGCCAGAGACACAAAGTCGCCTGACGCCAATACCGCCCCAGCCTCAGGACTCTGTGAGATGACGCGGCCAGCCTCGTATACGTCACTATGTCGAGGTTCGCTGTACCGCACCAGGAAGTTACCGTATTCCTTGAGTCGCTGCTCTGCATCAACTTGCGTCAACCCGACGACACTGGGCACTTGCGCTGTCGACGGCTGACCGCTGCCGACGACGATGTCTGGAGCAGTCGGCTGGCGAGGTGCTACTGGAGGTGTGCCACTTGGGATACCTAGATGGCCAGTCTGTGATCTCAGATACACCGCAGGGATCAGGAGGCCGATGGTCAGGGCGATGGCTGCGACGACTGTGATGATTGCCGCTGTGCGCCGCGCGTCTGACGATGAACTCCGCGCCCTCTCCTGGGATTCCTCAGTAGCCGGTCTGGGCTGCGCTTCTGGGGCCAGCGCCCCTACATTTGCATCAGGAACCTCCGTTGTCGGGGGAGTGACCGGCCGAGTGTTCCGCAGGGCAGAAGCCATCTCTGCGGCGCTCCTAAACCGCTCCACAGGCTCCTTGGCAAGCGCCCGCAGGATAATCGATGCTAACCACTTCGGACACTGTAAAGACACCTCCTGCGGGTCCTGAGGCATATCGCTAATATGCTTCATCGCTGTCGCCACCGGCGTGGTGCCGCTAAACGGAACTTGGCCGGTGATCATGTGATATAACATGACGCCCAGAGAATAGATGTCAGACCGGCCGTCCACCGGATTGCCCTTGGCCTGCTCCGGCGACATATATTCAGGCGTCCCAATTGCCGCTCCGGTGGCCGTCAGGCCCGTCCCCTCACCGACCTTAGCGATTCCGAAATCGGTGACTAGAGCCCCACCGTGTTCGTCTATTATAATGTTCCCAGGCTTGACATCCCGGTGCACCACGCCTTGGCTGTGGGCATATCCAAGCGCATCGGCGACCTGAGCACCCAACTCGGCGGTACGTTCAGGGCTAAGCGCGCCCTCGCGCTCCGTGACCGAGGCCAGCGTCTCGCCGCGGATGTACTCCATCGCGAAAAAGTACGTGCCATCCTCCTCGCCGAAATCAATAACCTTGCAGATATTGGGATGGTTGAGGCGGGCCATGTTATGAGCTTCGGCCAGGAAGCGTTGGCGGGGGGTTTCGTCTTCGGCCAGGTGTGGCCGCAACACTTTGACGGCCACCGGCCTCCCGCCAAGGGAGACCTGTTTCGCCATATACACTTTGCCCCAGGCCCCGCCGCCAAGCTCCTCTGCCAATTCAAAATTCCCAAGCTTCTGACCGATCATGGCAGCCTCCATCTGCGCTGGGCACTTGATTGACATAGTTTCCTGCTATTCGTCCATCTCATAAAGCATCGTTCTGAGCCCGGGTTTAGTAGGCGCGCTTCACGTACGCATCGATGCCGTGTTCCTCCACCCTTTTCTCGTAATTCTGAGCGTCGTGCGAGTTCGAGAATCGGGCGGCCACCGCCATGTAATAGCCCGCCCTAAGTTTGGGGAAATTTGAAGAGAATAGCAACTGGGCCTGCGAGAGCCCCAAAGATCGAAGCTTTCTAACTGATTTCTCAGCATCAGCAGGTGTCTTGGAACAGGTAGAGATCACAAACCAGGGTCCACCCGCACCTGCATCGGAGGACGGCTTCCTGCCCAGACTCTTCGATAGGTACACTACGTCACCGGTCTCCAGCTTGGTACCGGCTGGCGGAACTTGGTCGGCGATGTAGCCTTCAGGGTGAACATCGCTGTGGCGTGACGGGTTGTGTTCGACGACGAACGCGCCGGCGTCGTGTAGGCATGCTTCTGCCTTGTCCGCGGGAAGACCAACCACATCGGGTACTTCAACCTCACGAGGCACCGGAGGTAGGGGCGGCTTCGGCTCTTCGGGTGGCGGCGATACGCTTCCTCCGCCGCCAGAGCCGTTCGTGACGTCGACTTGACCCTCCCCGCTCCGTCCAGTCTGCAGTTGCATGAAGAACAGCACAGCCATTATCAATAGTATCACTCCAATGGCTGCAACGACGGCTGCGATGGCCCACACTCGTGTAGAATCGGATGGAACTGCAGTTACTGGCGATACAGCCACGGCCTGCTGCTGGGAGGCCGCGGGAGGGTGGACAGATACGTGCTGAGCGTCGCTCACTGGCATTTCGGCTGTTGGCGATATTGGCGGTCTTGCGGCTCGCAGGGCACTGGCCATCTCCTGCGCGGTGCCGAACCGCTCTACCGGCTCTTTGGCCAGAGCCCGCAGAATGATACTTCCTAACCACTCCGGACAGTCAGGCCGTAGCTCTCTGGGGCCACGAGGCATATCACTAATATGCTTCATTGCTGCAGCAACCGGCGTAGTGGCTCTGAACGGAACTTGGCCGGTTACCATGTGATATAGCACAACAGCCAGCGAGTAGATGTCTGACCGGCCGTCCACGGGGTTGCCTTTGGCCTGCTCCGGAGACATGTACTCGGGAGTACCGATACTGGCTCCTGTAGCAGTCAAACCACTGCCTTCGCCCACTTTGGCGATGCCGAAGTCTGTGATCACCGGTCGCCCGTGCTGGTCAATCATGATATTGGCGGGCTTGATGTCGCGGTGGACGATGCCTTGACTGTGTGCGTAACCGAGAGCGTCGGCGACCTGGGCGCCCAGCTCTGCCACCCGCTCGGGTGACATCGGCCCTTCTTGCTGGATTACGTCTGAAAGGGCTTCCCCTTCGATGTACTCCATGGCAAAATAGTAGGTACCGCCCTGTTCACCGACTTCAATGACTTTACAGATGTTCGGATGGTTAAGGCGGGCCATGTTCTGCGCTTCCTGCAGAAACCGCTGGCGCGCTGTCTCATCCTCGGCATGATGCGGCCACAGCGTCTTCAGTGCCACATCCCGACTCAGAGACTCCTGCTTCGCCAGATACACCTTTCCCCACGCGCCTCCACCAAGCTCGTCGATGATCCGGAACCTCCCCAAGCGAGTGCCCATCATTCTTGTTCATCTCACTGAAGTCGGTTAGCGTGCGAATTCACGGGACGTCGGGGTAACCAACTATGCGGATCTCGCAGATGCATGTGTCATCGTGGTGGGTTCCGCGCTCTATCTCCGCTATTGTGATACGCACCCACCTCGAATGCGCAGGCGGCTCGATGTCTGTGCCCTGGAAACTGCGGCCGCTGGTATCGTAGTGCGCTCGAACGATTCGGCCATCCTCGAAGCTGATATCGGCCACGGCCAACCTATTGTTGCGCCACCATCGGTCTCCCCATTTGTCGGCCTCCTCCTTATCGAAGCCTGGTACCAACTCCACTCTCGTGATGACATAGAGACGAGGTAATGCGACCCTAATCCACTCGCCAATCCCTGAGCCGTCTGCGCCCTCGGCCCAGGTCGTCTCCCGGTGGCCATCCACAGCTCGCGACGGGGCATACTTGGGCCGGTTCTCTAGAAACGACGAGGCGCTCACACGCAATCCATGGATGAACGTCGGCTCCGGTCCCTTGCTTTTCGTCAGTTGCACGATGGCACCAGCCTCCAGAGAGCTACCAGCGTACGGGACCTGCCTGATGATACGTCCCTGCGGGTACTGGTCGCTGTACGCATAGTCGTAGTCAACGCTGAAACCCTCACCGTCCAGTTTCGTCTCGGCTTGAGATGCGGATAGTCCCACAACATCTGGGACGGTCACCCTATATTGGTGCGGAGGTGGTGCTAGCCCACCGCCACTGCTGAAACTCCCCACACCTTTCTGTGATCTGACATACGCCGCAGCGGCCACTAAGCAGACAGTCAAGGCAATAGCTCCAACTACACCCATAATGGCCGCCGTGCGCCGTGTGTCTGATGATGTATCTCGCGTCCTCTCCTGTGGTTGCGGTTCCAGGCGTGTCGCCTGCGGTCCGCTCGGCAGATCTGTTGAAGCTGCCGTGGGGGCTGGTGCTGTCCCACTTGCAGCAGGCACCTGTATTGTCGGCGGCGTGACCGGCCGGGCGTTGCGCAGGGCACCGGCCATCTCCTGCGCTGTGCCGAACCGCTCTACCGGCTCTTTGGCCAGAGCCCGCAGAATGATACTGGCCAGCCACTCAGGGCAGTCGGGTCGTAGTTCTCTGGGATCCCGTGGCATCTCACTAACATGCTTCATTGCGGCAGCAACCGGCGTAGTCGCGCTGAACGGGACTTGGCCGGTTACCATGTGATATAGCACAATACCCAGCGAGTAG
>JALGTI010000139.1 GCA_029821455.1 Candidatus Zipacnadia bacterium
GGGTAATTGTCCTCAAAGATACTGTTGCCAGTAAATGAGACGTGGGAGCTGATCTGCTCGGCCGGTTCACCACCGACGATGAAGTGATTCCCGCGCACTATTGCATCCCGGAGCTCGCCGACCGGATACGTTTCCACTTGCACGAAGACCCGACTGCGCCCGCCCATCACCGGATTGTAGAGGAACTTAACATCAGGGAAAACCCCTTGCACCCGGATGCTGATGTCGTAGAACTTGCACCCCATCACTGTGATATTCCTGTTCTCAAGCTCTGGATGGCCAGTGAAGATCAAGAAAGCCCCCCACGTATCGGTATCGAATTCGCCGGCGTTGCGGCCATCAAAGGTGCAGTTTATGAACAGCCCGTCGCGGACATACCGTGACTCGTTAGGCTCGATGTCGAAGTGGTACAAGCCCCAGTGGGAGCCGACGTAGCAATTGGCGAAGACGAAATCCTCGTCGCTGCCGACCAGGGAAACGATGTTGCGTCCCGCGCGATCAAAGTGGGAGTTGGTGACCCGTAGGCCCCGCGTGCCGCAAACATACAGGCAGTCATACCGCGACTCCATGACACGGACGTTGTTGATATGGACATCCTCGCCCTCGTATATGCCGATGATGTGGCAAGAGGTTGCGGAGCCGCCCCTGCCAACGCCGCCAGTTCCGACCCTCCAGTTGTCCCCGGAGCGATCTTCGGTCGGCGTGCCGTAGGCTGTGAAGTTCTCCAGCCAGCCGCCGGTCGGCTGGAACATATTGGAGGTATCCCAGGCGCGAAAAATCGTCTCATCCCAGCCGGCCCCGACCAGGTGCACGCCCTTGACGACTCTGATAAGCGTCACGCGGTAGACGCCGGGTGGAACGATCACATGACCTCCGCCATTGTCAGCCACGAAGTCAATGGCGGCCTGGATTGGTTCTGAGTCGTTCGTCTCGCCATCACCCGCTGCGTTCCGCTCGAAGATTCCCATATCAGCCAGATCGTGTCGCACGTCCACGAATAACACCCCATTACCATCTAGCGCATCTGCAGGAGCGCTAACGGATACGACTGCTACAAATAATAGTGTCGCCGCCAGCCGCTTCATTGGGCTGCCTCCAAGTACTCCACAGGCGTATGTTCCCACACATACCCATCATTCACAACGTAGGTGGCTAGGCTATATGCGGGGATGATGAACAACCACATGCGTCCCTACGCCCGCCAGGGGGCATTGGGATTGCGCAGGGGCAGGGGTCATTGCGGCCGGGTTCCTTGACCGCCACGTAGGTCTGCGTGCCTTGCATCTCAGTGGCCGCCTCGGTCATTGGCGTGTCCACGCCGCCCTCGGCAAGCTGTTCGGTAGCGACCTGAGCCTGCCCTTCCTCTAGCTGCCCCATCTCCGGCCCCTTGCGTTCCGCCACCACCTCAGTCAACAGCATTGCCTTCACCATATCGTGGGCGATGCCATCCAGCAGGCCGTCAAAGCGGTCAAACGCCTCCTTCTGGTATTCGATTAGAGGGTCACGTTGGCCATAGGCGCGCAGATGGATGGCTTCGCGCAGGTAGTCCATCTCCTGGAGGTGCTCCATCCATCGGAGGTCAATAGTGCGCAGTAGCCAACTGCGCTCGATCTCCCGCACCAGTTCAGGGCCCAGCTCCGCCGTTCGCTGCTCGTACAGCTCCCGCGCTCTGGCTTGGATGTCCTCGGTCAGGTACTGTGGGTCTAGGCTGTAGAGGTCATCAATACTGAGTTTGTACTCAATGCCAGGAATGGCGTCCTGGAGGGCGGTGTAGAGGCTGTCCAAATCCCAATCTGAGTGGTGCATCTCTGGGCTGGCATAGGCCGAGACGGCGCTGGTCACCACACGGTCAAACATCTCCAAGATGGTCTCGTGGAAGTCCTCGCCCAGTAAGACCTTGCGGCGGTCTTCGTAGACGACGCTGCGCTGCTTGTTCATCACGTCGTCGTACTTGAGGGTGTTCTTGCGGATCTGGAAGTTGCGCATCTCCACCTTGGCCTGCGCGGTCTCCAGCGAGCGGGTGACGAGGCGGTGTTCAATAGCCTCCTCCTCGGGCCAGCCACGCATAAACAGCCCAAAGCGCTCAGGCCCGAACAGGCGCATCAATTCGTCCTGGAGGCTGATGTAGAAGCGGGAGGAGCCAGGGTCGCCCTGGCGGCCGGAGCGGCCCCGGAGCTGGTTGTCAATGCGGCGGGATTCGTGACGCTCGGTGCCCAGAATGTGCAAGCCGCCAGATTCCTTGACTTTCTGCGCAAGCCTGGGATCGGGCGCGTCCTCATCGAGGGACTTGCCGCCCAGGACGATGTCAACGCCACGACCGGCCATATTAGTGGCGATGGTTACTGCCCCGGGCGCGCCGGCCTCAGCGATAATGCGCCCCTCCTGCTCGTGGTACTTAGCATTGAGGACATTGTGGGGGATGCCCTCATTGAGGGCGGTCTCCAGACGCTGGCAGTGTTGTGGGTCCGGATCTTCACCGGGTGGAGTCACATTGATGGCCGGATGCGCCAGCAGGAGGTGAATGTTCTCAGAAGCGAGTGGATCAGGGTCAATCCCAAGCTGCCGCGCCAGGTCGCTGACCATCCGCCGGTCGAGACTGTTTATGTCGGGGCGCAGACTCTCGATGGCCTCGTTGCGGTCGCCCTTGCTCAGGTCGCTGCCATTCAGCAAGCGCTCCTGGCACAGCAGCACCAGGCAATGCAAACGCAACTTGTCGGGGGCCATCAGCGAACTCAGATACTCGGAGACATCCACCGAGCGGGTGCCTACCAGCACGGGCTGCTCGCGTACGTACATATTGATGATCTCAGAGACGATGCCGCGATACTTAGCCTCCTGGGTCTTGTAGATGACATCCGGGTGGTCGACGCGGATGACCGGCTCGTTAGTGGGAACCACCACGACAGGCATCCTGTATATCTCGTAGAACTCAGCCTCCTCAGTCTTGGCGGTGCCGGTCATTCCGGCCAGCTTATCATAGATGCGAAAGAAGTTCTGGTAGGTAATGGAGGCGACGGTCTGCCGCGCCTGCTGCACGCGCACGCCCTCCTTGGCCTCGATGGCCTGGTGGAGGCCGTCGGAGTAGCGGCGGCCGGGCTGGAGGTGGCCGGTGAACTCGTCAACAATGACCACCTCGCCCTCCTTAACCACATAGTGCACATCCCGCTTGTACAGTGCGTGGGCCTTCAAAGAGGCATTAATATGGTGTGCAATGTCGAGGTATTCGGGGTTGGAGAGATTATCAATCCCCAGCATCTTCTCGACCTTGGCCTGCCCCTGTTCTGTCAGCGCGGCCTGGTGGTACTTTTCGTCAACCTCGTAGTCGCCCTCAGGCTCCTTGCCCTCGGCCTTTTCCTGCTCTGTGAGGACAGGACAGCCCCGCAAGCGGCTAGTGATGCGGTTGATCTCTTCGTAGAACTCCACCGAACGCATCGGCATCCCGCTGATAATCAACGGTGTGCGCGCCTCGTCAATCAGAATCGAGTCCACCTCGTCTACGATGGCATAGTGCAGATCACGCAGCACCAGGTGCTCGGGATGGCTGGTCATATTGTCGCGCAGGTAGTCAAAGCCCAGCTCACTGTTCTGCACATAGGTGATATCGCACTCATACATCTCGCGGCGCTGGGTCGGCTGCATATCGTGCTGGATATAGCCAGCCGTCATCCCGACCGCCTCGTAGATGCGACCCATCCATTGGGCCTGCCACTTGACCAGGAAGTCGTTGGTGGTGACCAGATGAGCGCCCTTGCCCTCCAGGGCATTCAGGTACAGAGGCATGGTGGCGGTAAGGGTCTTGCCCTCACCTGTCTTCATCTCGGCGATCTTGCCGTCGTGCAGCACCATCGCGCCGATAAGCTGCACATCAAACGGGCGCTCTCCGATGGCCCGGTTGGCGGCCTCGCGTACGACCGCGAACGCCTCCGGCAGCAGGTCGTCGAGGCTTTCGCCATCGGCCAGACGCTCTCGGAATTCCTCGGTCTTCGCAGCCAGTTGTGTGTCGCTGAGGGCCGAGATTTCCGGCTCCAGGTCATTGATCTGGGCTACGCGCTTGCGATAGCGCGCAAGCTCGCGTTCATTGGCGTCCCAGACTCTCTTCAGTACGCTTGCCATTGCGAACGTGTCACCTTCTATGTTGAGAACCCGAAAGCAACCGCAGGTCTGTCTCTCAACCCGACGAGTTGGACAGGCAAGGATGCCTGTCCTACGGGCCCTTATACTTCATCGGGTTTACCCAGCGGCCGTTTAGCTTGCAGCCAAAATGCAGGTGGTTGCCGGTTGACAGGCCGGTCGTACCCATCTCCGCAATCTTCTGGCCGCGTTCCACTACCTGCCCGACCCGGCATTTAATGCCGCCAGGTCGGATGTGACAGTAAACTGTCTGGCAGCCGCTGCCGTGGTCTATGATGACCGTGTTGCCTGACCAGCTGCTCCGCCACCCAGTATAGATGACCCGGCCCTTGGCAGCCGCGCGAATCGTCGTGCCGGCGGCGTTGGCGATGTCCACGCCATTATGCATCTTCCACACATGTAGAATGGGATGGTATCGCATTCCGAAGGGGCTGCTGATGCGGCCGGCCGCCGGCTTCAGGAAGCTGCCAGACCACCTACCGGAGTAGGCATAGCTGGAACCCGACCCCGTGCGCCGACGGATTAGCTCGGAGAGCGCGGCATACTCCTCCTGCTCAGCCGCTGCGGCCTGCTCGGCCATCGCCCGGTCTGTCTTGAGCTTGTGGACCAGCGCCCGCACCTCGTTAGTGCGGGCCTTGACCTCCGCCTCCTCCTTCTTTCGCTCTACCACCAGCTCGGCGGCCTGCTGCTCCTTGCGCTCCAGGAGGGCTTGCTGCTGCTCCTCCTGGCGTTTGGTCGCTACCAGCTCTGTCAGCATTCGCTGATCCTCGCCTGCCAGCCGGCGGGTGAAGTAAGCACGATTGGCGAAGTCCTGAAAATCGGTGGCCTCCAGCACGACTTCGAGGAACGACGGCTGGCCAGCCCGCCACTGGGCCAGGATCCGGGCGCCCATCGCCTCAGAGTGCTGCTTGAGCATGGCGCGGGTAGCCTCCAGCTTCAACTTGATCTTCTCTAGCTGCTGGCGCACCTCCTTGAGGTGCTTATCCGCCTTGGCCAGCCGCTGGCGAGCCATCTCCAGTTGCCGCTGCGCAGCACTCAGTTCATCGCCGGCCCGCGCCTGCTGCTCTTTGATCTTGCGCAGGCGGGCCCGAGTCTTCTTCAGCCGACTATTGGCATCAGCCGCTCTGCGGCGCAAGGTGCTGACCGACTGCGCTGCAGCCGGCGCAGGTGCTATGACCTCCGCCCCACACACAGCCAGCAAGGCGAACGCTACGACTAACCGTTTGCACTGCTTGCTCATTATCCATCTCCCTGACCGTGGAAGAGCTGTGTAGCTCGGCTATGGCTCGGTTGGTCGGGGACCAGCCTCCATATCGGCTTGCATCGAGTCCAGGAGTTCATCCACCGGCGCCTTGCCGCGCGGCGGACTGGTACCGCCGGTCAGGCCGTTGATGTCAACTACCAGACCGATGCTGTGACCGACCTTGTGATAGACCAGCCGCCACGTCAGGCAATGAGAGCGGCGGCTGAGAGTTATGTCGTAATGCCTGATATTACTCTCATCCAGATCGTAGCGGGCTTCGGCGGCCAGCGACCATCTCCGATTCAGTTGGACGTCCAGTGCAGGCTGCAGTTCAGTCTCAACATCCACCTCGTCGAACAAGAAGGGCGTATCATCGCCGGTGAAGTGATGTGTAAGCGTTGCGCTGCCGCTGACACTGCCGCTCAGTTGCCCGCCCAGGCCCACCCACAGGCTCAGGTCGTGATAGTCGCCTCCCTCGCCGTACTGCATGCCCCGGAGGCTGGTGCCATACCAGTGGCCGATACCGAGCCTCCGCTGCTGGGGATGACGCTCAAAGCGTAGCTCGGCCATCGCTCGCTCATCGGTAACATCTGGCCGGTGGGGGCGAGGCTTTCCCTGCTCCCAGAGGTCTTCAGTAAAGCGGCCAAGGCTGAGGATAGCATCTAGTTTCTGCTCCCTATCAGCCTCGGGCAGGAGATGTCGCGTGACGCGCAGTTCGGGTTGGCGGTCAACCAGCACCACATCGCCCAGGTCATCGTACATATCTTCCATCCGCGACACAACCAGGTCCCACTGCCACTTGTCATCCGGCTGGTAGGTGGTAGTAGACCAGCCGCGCAGGCCCAGTTCCTGGCTCACGCGCACCTTCATCCGGCTGCGCAGTTCGGTGTCGAGGTCACCTAACAGCCAGTAACTGTATGGCACATAGAGGTGGTCGCGACTCGAATACCGTGGAATGTGTGCCAGCTCGGGCCGCTCGTAGGTCGCTGGTCCCAACCCGAAGGCCATACGACCCGGATAGCCCGGGATCGTGACGCCGTGGATGCGCAGCCGACCATTCCATACTTCCAACTTGTATGCTTTGGGGTTGTAGCGCAACTTGTCTGCCAGGAGCACGTAGTGAGGATTAGCCCTGTTACAGGTAGTTATGCGCCCGTGGATGACATAGACAACGTCATTGCGCTGGCCAATCTCCTTGCCGGTAAGATAACCTCGTGCCGCCTGAGGCTCTCCAGCCACCGCGCCGAATTCAAGCACACTGCGAGCCTTGGTAAGCCTGAACTCATCGGTCTGGCCATTGTACTGAAACGCTTCGCCCTCCAGTACCCCCTCCTCGGTGGCCACACGCACGCCCTCGCTGGCACCGATGCTGTACTCTGTGAGGTCCACTTTGGCGCTCTTGGCCCTCACGACCACCCGGCGCTGCTCCTCTCCAGGCAACTGGATGTAGACCCGAACATTGCCCTGCAGGTCGGCGATCTGGCCGTCCATGTCATAGACAACTGCAGCGGCATCAAAGGTGATAATCGCCTGGCCTTGCTCTGGCCACGCGGCTGGAAGCCACAGCACAACCACAAGCACGAGCACAACTGCCCGCAGACCCGTAGCCCTGTTGACGCTAAGAAAGGCTGACACCTTCTCACCTCAACCCAGATTATAGCACAGCACCGGAGCAGGGCACAATCGGCCGCGAGCCCCGGCCCCCAAGGATATTGGGCAGCGGCGAAACACAGCGCTGGATTGAACCGGAATTGCAGCGCTCACGGAGGCTTTTACCGAATGCTCAGAAGTGCTTGTATTCTACTCATACCCTTGCTGGCGAGTGCTGGACTTGCCAGTGATGACCTTGTGGGGAAGATGATCGCACAACACGCTGAGGCGGTGACAAATAAGCCTGCCTTGCTACGGGCCGCCCGCCCTGAGGGCTGGTATCAGGACGACGGCAGTGAGCTCTCCCACTTTCTGACCAAGATCGCCGGGCCTGTCATGGCCGGCAGCGTGGTGCAGCCACTGCGGCGGCTACGGAGTTGCTGAAGTACGTCAGTCGCAAGCCTCGCCCCAGTGGGCCTGAGAGTCAGGACGGCTTCCCCAGCGGCCATTCATCTTGCTCCACGGCGTGGGCAGTCTCGGTGGGGAAGGCATATCCGGACTGGAAGTGGCCAGCCTACAGTTTTGCGGCGCTGGTCGGTTGGTCCCGTGTGGAGACGCAACGGCACACACCGGTCCAGGTGGTGGCTGGCATGGCACTGGGGGGCTGGCTGGCCAACCGTTCGTGGGCCAGTGACGAGGGGCTTTTGGGCGGCACGATTGTCAAACATCAGTCGCCGGGCTTTGCACCACGACCGACGCGACCGCAGGAGTCAGGTCGGTGGACGCTGTGGGAACGGCAGTGGTAAGAGGTCTCACTTTGGCGTGCTGTTGACCTGGTGGACGGTTTCCAGCAGCCAGCGGGCGCTGTCCACCATCTCTGAGATGCACAGCGTCTCCTGCAGCGTGTGAGGGTCGCGCGCGCCGGTGGCCATGATGATGGCGGAGATGCCGTGGACGTTGAAGATATTGGCATCGCTGCCCCCACCACCGCGCTCAGTCTGGGGAACAAAGCCCAGGGCCTCGGCAGCCGCGCTGGCCCACTGGACTGCTGGGGCGCTGTCAGGGATGGCAAACCCATCATACGAACGCGTCTCCTCAATCTCCACCTCAGCCCCAATTCCCTCTGCACCCTCTCGCATACACTGAGCCATGTGCTCCGTCTGGTCAGTCAGCTTCTGCAGGCTATGACTGCGGGCCTCGCCGGTGGCGACGGTCTGCTCAGGGACAATGTTGGTAGCTGTGCCACCGTCAATGAGGCCGATATTGGCAGTTGACTCGTCATCCATCCGGCCCAACGTCATTTTGGCAATGCCCTTGCTAGCGGCCAGGATTGAGTTAATGCCCTGCTCCGGGCAGACCCCGGCGTGGGCGGCCTTACCCTTGACAGTATATACCATCCTGTTGGCATACGGTGCAGCGGTGGTCATCTTCCCCACCGTGGGCCCGCCGTCCATCACATAGGCCACATCTGCCTGTACCTGGCTGTAATCGAGGTTTATCGCCCCCAGCAGGCCAATCTCCTCGGCAACGGTGAACAGGGCGATCACCTCGCCTCGCGGTGCATTGTCTGCCACCAGCGCTCGTAGCACTTCGAGGATGATGACCACCCCGGCCTTGTCGTCAGCGCCAAGAATCGTCTCGCCTGAGCTGCGAATGATATCGTCCTCAATAACAGGGCGGATATCCTGTGATGGCGCAACAGTGTCCAGGTGGGCGTTGAGCATAACAGTTGGCAGTCCGTCGGCGGTGGCTGGCAGGCGAGCGATGAGGTTGCCACAGTTCCCACCAATGGCACTGCCCACCTCATCGTAATAGGGCCGCAGTCCGAGGTCCACCAGCGCCTGCTGTACAGCCTCAGCCATCTCGCGCTCGGCCTTGCCGGGGCTATCTATCTGGACGAAGTTGATAAACTCGTCTACCATCCGGTCGCGGCCTATCATCTTGTTCCCTCCGCCCACACAAGGGCGTGGTGAATCACGCCCCTACAGAGGAAATTAGTCGGCAAATACAGGTTACAGGACGGGCAGGTAGGTGCTAATCTCCCAGTCTGTGACCTGGGCGCGGTAGTTCTCCCACTCAATCTTTTTGTTCTCAATCAGCTTACCGTGCATCTCCGCGCCCAGAGCAGTCTTGACCAGGTCGCTATCCTCGGCCTCCTCAATGGCACTGTAGAGACTATCCGGCAGGCTGCCGATGCCTCGGGCGTCCCGCTCTTCCTGGCTCATTTCGTAGCAGTTCTGCTCAACAGGTGTCGGACATTCGTAGCCCTTTTCTATGCCCTCCAGCCCGGCCGCGAGCATTACTGCAAAGGCCAGATAAGGGTTGCAGGCCGGGTCAGGAGAGCGGTACTCAATCCGCATCGCTTTTTCCCGGCCGGGCTTATAGGTCGGCACGCGGATTAGGTCCGAGCGGTTGCGCAGGGCCCAGCTCATGTACACAGGGGCCTCATAGCCCGGCACCAAACGCTTGTAGGAGTTGACCCACTGGTTGGTCACCAGGGTGATCTCTGAGGCGTGGCGGAGCAGCCCAGCAATGTAGCCCTTGGCAACAGCGGACAGGTAGAAGGGGTCATCCAGATCAAAAAAGGCATTTCTCTCGCCCTCAAAGAGCGACTGGTGCGTATGCATCCCACTACCATTTTCGCCGAATAGTGGCTTGGGCATAAAGGTGGCATATAGCCCTTGTTGCAGAGCGACCTCCTTGACCACCAGGCGGTACGTCATCGCCGCGTCTGCCATCATCAGGGCGTCGGTGTAGCGCAGGTCAATCTCGTGCTGGCTGGGCGCCACCTCGTGGTGGCTGTACTCGACCCCAATGCCCATCTGCTCTAGAGTGAGCACCGTCTCGCGGCGCAGGTCAACTGCCTCATCCCGTGGCGTGAGGTCAAAGTAGCCAGCCCTGTCCAGTATCTCGGGTTTGCCGTCATTCATCCTGAAGTAGAAGTACTCCAATTCCGGCCCCACATAAAAGGTGTAGCCCATCTCCTTGGCCCGCTGGAGGTTGCGCTTGAGCACATAGCGCGGGTCGCACTCGTAGGGCGTGCCGTCCGGCAGCACGATGTCGCAAAACATCCTGGCCACGGCCCCACCTTCCCGAGGCCGCCACGGCAGAAGCTGAAAGGTGGCTGGGTCCGGTATCGCGACCATGTCGCTCTCGTCAATACGCGCAAACCCCTGGATGGACGAGCCATCAAAGCCCTGGCCCTCATCCAGTGACAATTCCAGTTCCTCAGAGGTAATGGCGAAGCTCTTCAGATATCCCAGAATGTCAGTAAACCATAGCTTAATAAACTTCACGTCATTGGCCTTGGCCTGTTCCAGTACGTAGTCTTTGTCCATACTCTAGCAGCTCCTTTGGCGCGGTGTTGGTGCTACGATAGCGGTAGAATGTTTCAATGATGCCTCACAGGAGTGTATAGGGCAACCGGATTCTATGTTTTACGGCCTCATACGTTGCGTTCTTTCGCCGCGCACAGCTCAAGTTCCTTGTCTGATATGGCGTGGCCTTGCGCTAATGGCACTAGCCCAACGTGCTCACCTTCCGTGGGAAAAGCGGTTGTGCAATAGCCTAGGACGCCGCAGTTTGCAGGAAGTCCGGTCGCAAGGTATAATGATGCAGACTGCATTTACTCAGAGGAGAGAGAGACTAATTGGCCACAACGCGCTACATACCTGCAACCATGGGGACGCAGCACCCCGACTCAGCAAGCCGCCGCGTCCTCATTCAGGACGAGGTTGCCGAAGCTGTAGAAATGCTTTCGCCAGAAGGCTTTGGTATAGAGGAAGTGATGGTCGACTTCGAGGGCAAGCTCACCCCTTGGCATCAACCTTGGCAAATTGCTGTGGCGTTGCGGGAACGCGAGCTGCAGCCAGGCGTGGATGTTTTCATCACACCGAGGCTGCCAAGCGCTGAGGCAGAGAGTGTGGCGCGGCAACTGATGGGCCTTCTGGCTGTCCTGGATGCTTTGAGCAGTGCTGCGAGCACAGACCAGCCACCTGTTATCCATCAGGTAGTCATCCCAATGACACAGTCGGGGGAAGCGCTTTGGCGGGTGAGAGAGCGGATAAGGTCAGTTGTAGACCTGCTCGGCCCCGAATTCTCGCGGCAGGTATCGTCCGAGGCACTGCAGCTCATTCCGCTGGTAGAAGACGTGCCTAAGCTCGTCTCTATCGAGCAGGTGCTTGGTGACTACCTCACTTACTGTGCTGAGGGAGGTTATGAGCCGGAACCACTGCGCATTATGATCGGGCGGTCCGACCCTGCCCTGTGGTACGGAATGGTGGCTGCCGTCATGTCCAACAAGCTGGCGGTAAGGGGTCTGCACCGGCTTTCCCGGCAAGCAGGGGTAGAGGTCGCGGCAATCTGGGGCGCTGGCTCACTGCCCTTTCGCGGACACTTAACGCCAGATAATGTGGCCAACGTAGTCGCTGCTTACCACGGCATTCACACTATGACGATTCAGTCGGGGCTGCGCTATGACCATCCCCTGGAGAAAGTACGACAGCTTGTGGATTTCTTGCGCCGTGAACTGCCGCGGAAGCCCCCCGTTGTGTTCGACGATGAAGAGCGCGAAGAGATGGTGGCAATGCTGGGCGTTTTTGCCAAGTATTATTGGCGCACAGTGGGACGCATTGGCTCATCCGTTGCAGCTATAAGTGACCTCGTGCCGCGACAGCGGGACCGGCTCACACGCAATAGCCTGGCGGGGTATGGACGAGGGATGCACGATTTGTCAGAACTGGCGCATTTGGTTGCCAATTCGGCTGTCGCTGGCGAGCTAGATAAAGAGCCGGTGCCGCCGCAGGTAACTTTGCCGCGCGTTATTGCCTTTTGCGCGGCAATGTATTCGATAGGGCTGCCGCCGGAGTTCATCGGCACCGGGCGTGGGTTACAGGCTGTTAGTCAGAAGCTGGGAGAACCGGCTTTGCATCGCCTCCTGAACAACTACTACCCATCCTTAGGTCAGGATCTGGCCGCAGCGCACCGTCACCTTCACCTGGAGAATGCATCGGCCTTCTTGGATGAGACGAGCCGGGAAGAGATCCGCACCGACATAGCCCTGTGTCGGAGTTTTCTCGAACTGGAGCAGATCCCAGCCGCTCAACCTGCTGATGAATATGTCAGTTTGGTTGAGGCAGTGCAACCATTGCTGGTGCGGGTTATGCAAGGCAGGTCGCTATCGGATCGCCAAAAGCAACCTCTCACCGAGATGATACTGGCACTGGGACGTTTGCGCGGTAGTTTGGGCTAGGTTTCCTGCTGGACTTGACACTGCCAGAGCCGGACCATAAGATACCAATACATAGTTCTATCAGACCGGAGTGTGAGAATGTCCGACGAGGTTTTGGTATCAGCGCCCGGGCGGCTCTGCCTCTTCGGCGAGCACCAGGATTTTCTGGGCTTGTCAGTGATCGCCTGCCCCATTGACCTCGATATCCAGATTTCCGGCACCCCACGCCATGATAGCATCTTCCGCATACAGATGCCCGCCATTGATGCTGCTGACGAATTTGACGGCAGCCAGGAGCTTCCATACCTGCACGCGCGCGACTATATCCGGTCAGCGACCAATGTAATGCGCCGCCAGGGGCTGGCCATTACCCGAGGATATGACGCAACCATCACCGGGACTATTCCCATGAATGCGGGCACGGCCAGCTCCTCGGCCCTGGTCGTGGCCTGGGTCAAGTTTCTGCTGGCCACCCAGGACGGTGACATACCTGATGCGCCGGCGGACATCGCCCTCTATGCGCACCTGGCCGAGGTGGTCGAATTCAATGAGCCCGGGGGGATGATGGACCACTACACTTCGGCTATCGGCGGGCTGCTGTATATTGACTGCCAGGAGCCAATTGGCGTGACGCCCCTGAGCACAGATCTGGCTGGCTTTGTGCTGGGTGATTCAGGGATCTGCAAAGATACCACCCGTGTCTTGCGCGAATCGCGGGTGACAACCACCGAGGGCATCGGGCTGCTACAGCAACGCATTCCTGGGTTCGATTTCAGGACCACGCCTATGGCGCAAGCTGCCCCCTTCTTCCCGGAGATGCCTCTGGAGGTGCGGCGGCGGGTGCAGGCTCACTTCGTCAACCGTGATCTATGCGAGCAAGCTCGCCAGATGTTGGCAGGCAACAGCTTCGACCCCGCGCGGATGGGGGAGATGCTTCTGGAGCACCAGGCACAACTGCGCGATGGCGTGGGCGTCTCACACCCCAAACTGGATGCGCTCATCGAGGCCAGTATGGAGGCCGGGGCCCTGGGCGGCAAGCTCAACGGCTCGGGAATGGGCGGGTGTATGTTCGCCTACGCGCCGGGCTGTCAGGAGGCGGTCAAAGAGGCCATTGACGCGGCCGGCGGCAGAGGGCACATAGTCAAGATGCGCGAGGGAGTATGGCTGAAACACAACTACTGAAGCTGCCCAATGCCGGTGGGCGCAGTACCGGGGGCGAAATCCCTCACCCCGCAGGTGCCGGTGAACTTCGCCTGGGCCTTCGGCACTTACCCGGGCGGCGGTGGTGGCTATACGACACGGAGTGATTGAGTGGTATTGAAGCCCACTCTTTCATTTTTGGTCGCGACATTTGATCAGGGTACCGGGTGCATCGGCGTCAAAGCCACTGCGGATCCAGATATCTACCTCCCGCTCGCGGGCGTATTCGACGGCCTCTCTTTGAATGACCCGCGGGAATTCTTCCCACTCGAGCAATTCTGTAGCTGAAATCTGCTGATACTTCCAGGCATCCTCATACTTGACCGGGTCGCGGGAATACAGACCATCAACATTGCTCAACATCACGCATTCATCTTGCTCCAGAGCATCAGCCAGGGCTACCGCGGTCAGGTTGGAGCCACCTCGCCCCAGAATCGAAACCTCATCTCGCTTGCTGCGTTCATCGTAGTAGTAGCCTTGAAAACCAGCCACGATCGGGATAATGCCGTCGCCGATCAGTTCCTTGACATAGCCGATCTCGACCCGCTCAACAAGCGCATCAACAGGCTGGGTAGTGGTGATTATGCCAGCCTCGCGCCCGGTCAGGGAGCGCGCAGTGTGGCCCAGGCTCTCAAGCACCAGCGCCAGGGCGGCGTTAGCTCGCAATTCTCCACTCATAAGCAGATGCGAGAACTCACGCTGCAGGTCCCAATTGTCCTGCTCACGAATCGCCTTCATCTCCGCTTCCACCGCGGCCTCCATATCTTCTTCACCCCTGGCCAGTCGTGTCGCCCGCTCCACGCCATTCTCGCCACAGACGACCCGAATCCAGGTCGTCATCTGTTCCAGCTTGTCAGTCGCCCAGTCGAAGGCCGATACCACCACCACAGGTGTGACACCTTGCTCCTTGATGGGGATAATGAAATCCTTAGCCACCTCGTGCAGCCGCCAGGCTCGTGCTGCATTACGCCGCCGCGCTAACAGGCGGTAGATGTCATTGACCTGTGTCAATTCCCTGCAGGCCTCCAACAAGCGCCCCTCATACGGGCCAAACCTGCTCCTGCCCTGGAGCGCCAGCCCGCCGAATTTCAGGAGTGGTATGCTTGACATCTCTGGCTTGCCTCCCTATATCCGCCTCTCGGTCGTCGCAGCTCCGTTTCTCCCTGAGAGCCGCAATCCTATACAAAACGCCGGCTAGCGTCAACCCACCTGCGCCTGCATTTGGACATCTGGGCCGGCCCGGGGCTACTGGTCAGGACGAACGTGTTGACAGGTATTGATCAATCGCCCGGGCTGCCTTACGTCCGTCGCGCATTGCCGCAATGATGGTCTCCTCGCT
>JALGTI010000002.1 GCA_029821455.1 Candidatus Zipacnadia bacterium
CGCAAGTGACTGCCCAGCTTCACTCCGCTGCGATAGGCCGAATGCACATCTGCCTCAAATTGCTCGCCGTGAGACTGCAGCCGCACTGGCTCATCCACAATCAAGTAGGCATCTTTGGGCAGATAATCGAGGATACTGTCCGGCTGCTGGTAAATGAAGGGCAGATAGTGAATCAGCGATGGCCCCGGCCGAAGCTGTTCCAGGCGCTGGAGGTCCTCATCCATGCGCTCCCGCAGCCGCTGTGCCTCCCGCTGCTTGTCATCAGTATTAAGTTGGTCTAGCTCCCGGCGGAATGCGCTGCGGATGGCCGGTAGCCGGCGGAATGCGCTGCGGATGGCCGGTAGCGCCGCCCGCACCGCCTGTTGGGTCAGCAACAGCTCCCCGGCTGGCCCGAACGTGATCTCCTCGATGTGCGTCGTTGAGAGTTGGGTCACAGGGTCGAAGTGGCGGATCGTGTCCACCTCATCACCGAATAGTTCGATGCGAACGGGCATTGGGCTGGTCGGTGGTGAGACGTCAATGATGCCACCACGCACCGAGAACTGGCAAAGATCGTCCACCAGGTCCACACGCTCATAGCCAAGGTCCATCAGCGCGAAGGCTAAATCATTGCGCTCAATGCTTTCGCCGCGTTTGATATGTCTATACGCACGAGCCAGCTCGTCCCGGGGGATTGTGAGGTGCAGCACTGCTTTGATGCAAGCCACCACGATGGTGGGCGTGCCCGTACACAGCCGCTGGAGCACCGTCAGCCGCTGGGCGACCTCCTCCGGCGCCGGCTGCACGCCGTCATACAGTGCCGAGGCAATTGAGGGGTACAAGAGCACGCGCTTGTGCTCGCCATCGTCCTCGAGGAACGCTGACAGGTCAGAGTGAAGCTGCAGGGCATGCTCGTCGTTATATGTGAGCAGCAGGGCGGTGGTGTTGGGCTTTGCCACAATCCCGGCACATAGCAACCCCTTCGCGGCGCCACTGACCCCCTCCACGCAAATGGCATGGCTCGGGGAAGCGATAGCCTCGCGTATCTCCGCAAAGTCAGCGGCTTGTTCCAGTTTGGGCAACAACTGCTGGATTACTGACATAGGCTGTATAATTGCATAGTCTGGAATAGGGCACTGCCCAGCCCTCTCTCCCAAACTGACTGTCAAATACCCTTACCCCGAGGGTGTCTCGGGCTGGGGTGGTATGGTCAATTATCTCTTGTGGCGCATGAGCCCACGTCACTGCGAGCGGGACGCCCACGCTGCGCGTTACGTATGCTCCCAGACCAGGGCAGCAGCTCCATACACTCCGGCATCATTGCCCAACTCAGCCGGGACGATATTAGCTGGATCGAATCCCGAGATGCGGCTGCGCTGGGCCACAGTGCGCCGCACCGGCTCAAAGAGAATATCCCCGGCTGCGGCAATGCCACCCCCCAGGACCACCAGGTCGGGGTCGCACAGTACAATCATACTACAAATCGCTATCCCAATCCAGTTGCCGGCGCGGCCGTACACCTCGAGGGCCAACTCGTCACCGGCCCGGGCAGCCTCGGCGATGAGTTCAGGCGTGACCTTGGACGGGTCATTGCCTGCCAGTTCGGCGATCAGACTACAGCGCCCCTCTTGCAGGCCGTGCAGGGCCATATCAATGATGGCCTGCTTGCCGGCCAGCGTCTCAAAGCAGCCGAAGTTGCCGCAGCCACAGCGGCGCTTGCTGGAGGGGTCGAGTACCATATGGCTGACTTCACCGATGATATAACGTGGGCCGCGAATGACCCGGTTATCCATCGCGATGCCGCCGCCGATGCCCGTGCCCAAGGTCAGCAGCAGCAGGTTTTCAACCTCACGCGCCGCCCCGTAGCGCAGTTCCGCCAACGCGGCGGCCTCCGCGTCATTGGCCACGAAGCCACGTCGAATGCTGGGGATGCGGCGTTTTAGCTCGGCAACTATCCTAACGCCATCCAGGGCGTGGAGATTTGGGCATACAACGATCGCGCCCGCCGGTGGGTCAGCACGGCCGGGAATCCCGATGCCAAAGCCGGCCACCTGGCTCAATCTGGCTCCGGCTGCGCGAACTGTGGCACGGATGGCATCGGCAATAGCATCGCAGATGTCAGAGGCTTGATCAGAAGCTGGCGTATCGTAGGAGTTGCAGGCCAGGAGCTTGCCGTCACAGTCCAGGGCCCCCACCGCAAAGGTGGTGCCGCCCAGGTCAATGCCAATTGCGACAGTGGCATTCTTCATTGCTGTAAGCGTAGGACTAACGCGGATATGGCCCTAGTCGTCCCCGAAGGGATCCTCGGTTTCGGACGGAGGCTCAACTTCATCAGGTGGCGGCGCTTCCTCGCTAGGTGTAGGAGCCGCCTGGCCCTTGGCAGCCCGCCGGCGCTCAGCCTCCTGTCTGCTCTCGAGGGCCTGGATATTATTGGCCACGATCTCCACCGCGCTGCGGCGCTGGCCATCCTGCGTCTCCCAAGTTCGCGACTGAACTCTGCCCTCCACACCAATCAGCGACCCCTTGTCCAGATACTGGGCGACGAACTCGGCAGTCTTGCCGAAGGCAACGATGTTGAGCCAATCGGTCTGCTCCTCGGCATCCTGGGAGCGCCGCTGCCGCGTCACAGCCATCCGGAAATTGACCACCGCCGTTCCGCTGGGCGTGTAGCGCATCTCGGGGTCGTTCCCGAGGCGTCCAACCAGCACGCAAGAGTTAATCACTGCAACCACCCCTTAGTACCGGCCGCTTGCCGGCAAGTGGTAAAAGCAAAGCGCAGCAGATAATTCGAGAGCGGAGGGCATTTGCCCTCCGCCCCCTGGATAATACTTACTTACCGTGGCCCACGCTACTGCTGCTTAGTTGGTTCGGCCTCGGACTGCTCAGGCTCTTCGCTCGCTTCGGTTTCCTCTGCAACGTCGGTTGGTGCTTCAGCAGGCGCCTCAGCTTCCGCTTCCTGCTCGGTAGCAACTTCTACTTCCTGCTCAGTAGGGGCTTTCGCTTCCTCCTCAACGGGAGCCTCCACTTCCTCCTCAGCAGGAGCTTCTTCAGCCTCCGTCGCGGCCTCAGCCTCTTCGGGTGGCGCCTCTGGCTCAGGCGTTCGGAAGATCGCATCTGGGTTAGCGACTACTACCATCCCGCGAATCACCGGCTCGAGCAGCAGGAACTCACGCTTGAGTTCATCAACCGCCTCGCCCGACCCACGGAAGTATAGAATCTTGTAGATGCCTTCGGAGTGGCCATCTATGTCATAGGCGAGGCGGCGCAGGCCGAACGCCTCGTCAGCGACGACCTCGCTCCCGGCGCCGGTTACCGCAGACTCAAGCTGCCTGGTTGCCGCGGCTACTTGCTCGTCATCGAGGCTGGCATCCAGAATATACATAGCCTCGTACAGGGTTGGCTCTTCGGACACGTCGTGCACCTTCTTCCCTTGGACTTTCAGCTCCGGTCACTCGGGTCAGACCGGAGCAGGAAGCACCATATCAGTCGGCAATCTGCCGAAACAGCCTGGTGGCCGCTACAGCGGCCACCCTGGTAGTACAAGTATAGCATGCCGCTTCTGGTCTTGCAACCGTCTGAGCGGCCTGCAGGTCTATTTGCCGCCACGCAGGGCTGCGGCGGCTGCCTTGGCAGCTCCGGCGACTTCTGCAACTGCGTCCTCCTTAGCAACTGTCTCCAGATGGGATAGAGCAGACTTGTCACGGAGGTTAGCCAGTGCGTCAGCGGCCGCAAGACGCACTGTGTCCTTCGGGTCACTTAGCGCCTTGATCAGGGCCTTGGTAGGCTTCTTTTTGCCTCTTATGGCGCCGAGGGCTATCACGGCGTGCAGCCGCACGCTCCACTCGTCGTCCTTAAGGGCCCGCGTCAGGGCGGGCACTGACTTGCTCTGCCTGGCAATTCCCAAGCCCCGGGCTGCTGTCATTCGGGTAACCCAATCAGGGTCTTTCAGCATCTTGGCCATATGATCGGCGGCGGTCGGCGTACCCAGGTACGCCAGTCCCTCTGTCGCAGCGCAGCGCACCGACGGGAGCTTTGACTTTAGCAGGTCGGCCAGGAGCCTTACCGAATTACGATTGCCCAACTTGCCCAGAGCAATGGCCGCATAGCGAACGACACGGTCGTTGTCGTCCTTCAGCCGGGCCCCCAGTGGCACCTGGGCCCGCTCATCCCTGATCTCACCCAGCACTTCGGCCGCATAGCGCCTGGCCAGGTAGTTATCGCTTTCTAGCTGCTTGATGAGGGCAGGGACCGAGCGCTTGCCCAGGCCAGCCAGGGAGAATGCGGCAGTGCGGCGAACATCGTCACTGGGCGAACTGAGGGCCCGCACCAACGGCTCGATGGCCACCGATGCCTTTATGTTGCCGAGCGCTTCGGCTGCTGCCCGCGCCAATTCAACATTGTCGGAGTCCAGGACCGCGATGAGCGGCTGGATGGCGCGCTTGCTCTTCAGATCCCCCAGCGCAGTCACCACCGCGCGCTGCACCTCAACGTCGGGATCATTCAGGCGCAAGACCAACTGTTGGGCAACCGATTCATCGCCGATGTTTCCGAGCGCCTCGGCCGCCCACCTGCGAGCGCTCTGTTCCTTGCCGATCAGAACGTCCAACAGCCTCGTGACCGCTGCCGGGCCAATCCTGGCCAACGCCTCGGCCGCGGCCTCCTGAACACCCTTACTTGAATCGCTGAGAGCCTGGATCAGTCGCTCGATCGCATCTATGGCGTGCATCTTACCCAGGGCAATGGCGGCTGTGGTGCGAACCCTGTAGTCAGTATGGTCGAGAGCCTCCAGCAGAGGCGGGACCGCCGGCGCGCCGATGTCCTCCAGTTGGGCGATCACCTCATCCCGCGAGGCCGCGCTCTTAGCCTGCAGTTTGCTAACCAACTCGCTGATCTTTTTAGCGGACGCAGTCATCAGAAACTCTCCCGACCGGCTGACGCCCTTTCGCTACTAACACCGTCGTGTGTATAAGATGAATGCCTGGCAAATGCGCCCCGCCCAAGGGGACGAGGCACCGGCACAGCGGCATCAGATTACGCTTTGATGCATAGTTACTAGCTATACTGTGGCCGCCTCCAGAAGCGGCACACCCGTGGAGCCAACCGCTGACCCTCTCCCCATTAGCCCGGGGGACGGGCTGGCCGGTCCGGCGGCACAGGCTGACCGGGGAGCCTTGGGGGCGGGACCGGCGCAGGCGCCTCGGACGGTTGGACGTCACCGGGCACAGGTGCGGGAGCCTGCGGTGGCTCAGTTGGCTGCTGCTGGGCAGACTCCGGTGGCGCGGCGGGCTCCTCCTGCTGTGGTTTGGGCGGTGCCATGCCCGTCGGGGCCACTGGACCAAATAGCGCTTTCACCTTGGACAGGTGTTCCAAGGCCACTGCCTTGGTCTCCTCGTGCTTGCCGCGAATGGCCTCAGCCGCCTCAAGAGCCGTTTGCCTCTGGTTCTGCACCGACCGGGCGTAGTCCTCATCCTGTGCAGCGGCAGCGCTCTTGGCTAGATTTCCGAGCTTCTGAACTACGCTGTCGAGTAGCTCAAGCGCCTCGCTGATATTGCCATCTCCGGCTGCTTCCGTGGCCACGATCACATCCCCGTGGATACCGGCAAGTTGGACGTCATAGCTGGCCTTGCGGTCCCTGCGCTCTTGTTCCTCCCGGCGTAGTCTTTGGCTACTAATCGCCATAAATATCCAGGCGGCCACCAGTGCGGCCAGCACCACGATAACGATGAGTGTGCCTACACCGCAGCCCCGGCGCTTGCTTTGCGGGGGCTCCAACTCGATATCAAGCTCGTCACCAGTATCGGGCTGGGCAGCGTCATTCTGTTCAGTCATCAGCTTACCTCCCTGAAACTTGGTATTCGGCCCGGCCTAAGCCGTTTGCTAATTGTCACCGCAGCATCTAGTAAAGCACCAACGCACTGCAACTGCCTTAGTCCGGCAGAATCGGCGGATTCGGCGGCCCTAGGTCGTCACCGCCACCGGGTGGGGGCGGGGGTATGGTGCCGCCACCGGGCTCATCAGGTGCAGGGAATCCGTCAGCGGGTGGTGCCTCGGGCGCTGCAGGGTTCTGACCAGTCCAGTTGGGCCCGATACTACCTCCGCAGCCTCCTGCCAGGATGACGCAATAGCAGATCAGTACAATCCATAGATAGCGGGACATAAGCATTGCCTCCGGACGCATAACTGAGTTCCGGCCTACTGCCAGCGACACCTAGACACCGACTGGCCCTCATCCTCTACTATACTACATTCCACAGGTGGGTGGCAATATCCTTCTCAGTTGGCGTGTTTGATTGCATCCGTAAGTATCTGTTCAACATGCTCAGCGACGACCTCGGCTGAAAAGCCTGCCTGGATCGCCGGTGGTGCCCAGCTCGGCATCTCACCGTCCGACACTAACCTGAGAGCTCGCCGCATCTCTGTCGCCAAGTCTTTGCGGCCTGGGTGGGCACACAAAGGGGCCGCGGAATCGCCGAAGTTGCAATCTACCGCATCCGCGAAGTCCTCTTCTGTGACGAGGCCGTAAAGCCCCTGAAAGCCGATGCCAATCACCCAGCGCCCCAGGGCAAGCCCCTCAAGGGCAACGTATCCGGCCCCGAGAATGACGGAGGCCGACTTGTAGATCGGACGGGGATTGGTAGTGAGCGGCAGCAGTTCCACCACTTGCCTGCCTGTGGCCTGGTTAAGCGCAATGGCGGCAGCCTGGGCCGGGTGGCTGCGCCGGCCCGCAGCCCCCAATAGCCTCAGACGCAAGCTCGGGAACTCGTCCAACAGCAAGCCGGCCGCCTCCGTAAGTGGGAGCATGAAGCGACCCTTGCGTTTGCTCATCCTGGCGCTGTGAACAACTGTCATCCCGGCATCGGGAAGAGGCGTAGGCACAAAGGCGTGTGTGTCTAAGGCCAGCGGCGTTAGCACAACTTGACCGGCCAGATCGGGACACTCTGCAAGCACCCATTCCAGATTGATTTGATTGTGTACCATTACCGCTGCGGCTCTGTCAAGCCAATAGTTGGCCAGATTCTCGTGATGCTGACGGTGGACATGGACGATGACTGGTGTTCTGCTGTCGGCACAGGCGCGGAGTGTGGCCTGACCGTAGCGCGGGGTTTGGGCATCTGCAACCTCGATGCTCTCACGGTGGACCACCTGCCGGATGGCCCCGGGCACCAGAAATGGCAAAGTAGGCAGCATATACAACGCATCACATGCCTGCCGGCAAGCCTCCAGCCACGGCCCTTCGCGGGTCATCAACACCACGCGATGGCCGCGCTTGCGTAGCGCCGGCATCAGAGCTAGCAGGTATGTGTTGCCGCCACCTATCTTGGAATTGCGTTGCACAATCAGTATGTTCAGAGATCAGCACTCCAGGGACAAGCCTAGCTGTCGTCCAGTTGGGCGAGTCGCCGCTCCAGGCGGGCCTGGCGCAGGGCGTTGGTCAGGTCGCCGCGCGTACGCTCGGTAATCCCGCGCAGGGCATCGGAACGGCCCCGCAATCCCAGGCTGATGGCATTGGGGTAATCGAAGCCCATAATAACATGATAGATTTCGTCCATCGCCTCCAGAAAGGTCTCGGCTTGCTCGGGGTGATCCTCGCGGATGAGGTCGAGGACGTGGCGGCGAAACTCGCCGCCGGCCTCGGCCAGGCCATTGAGCCAGGGAGCAAGGTCAATCCCTAATTGCTCGGGGGTCGGCAACTGCTCGCCCGCGATGGCCGCTAGAGTGATGGCGGCCTCGGCATACTCTTTCTCGGCGTCTCCCACAAAGCCGCCGAAGCGCAGATTGGGTGTGTCAGCGACGGCTTGCAGCATCTGGCTTACCAGCTCGCCCGTCTCAGCCAACTGGGAACGAGCACTCTCCAGTTCGCGGCGGTGAACTGTCTTAATGGTGGCAGAGGCCGACCTGATGACCTGGCGTGAGAATACAAAGGCCTTCTCCCGCGCCTCATCCTGTATATCGAATACCGCACGAATGCCCTCAGTTATCTCGTCCAAACCGCTTAGTATGTCTGATATGTCAATCAACTCTCTTTCCTATGTGTCATCTGTCGCTTCCTGGCAGGTCTCCAGGCCCGCCTGCAAGCCGCGAATGTTAAGGTCCAGGAAGCGCCTGTGCCGCTCCGGCAGTACGGCCTCAAGGGCTCGGGCAAGTTCCTCAATGGTCACCACGGGGCGCAGGCCGATATAGGCACCGAGCATAACCATGTTGGTCGTGCGCTCATTGCCCAGGCCGATGGCAATATCTGTGCCGGTCACCTCTACTATCCTAACATCGGATACCGGCGGCATTTCATGGGCCAAAGATGCATTGACAAGAGCTACGCCACCAGCGGCGGTCCGCTCTATGTGCTGCTGCACCGAGCGGGCGTCCATCAGGATCACAGTAGTGGGCCGCCCTGAGATGGGACTGCCAACGTGGCCATCTGTGATGACCATCGCGCAGCTAGTCGTCCCGCCGCGCACTTCGGGGCTATAGATGGGATACCAGGAGACGTTGAGGCCCTTCTCCAACACGGCCTGAGTCAGGACCTGCCCGGCCAGCAACGCGCCCTGGCCGCCAGTGCCTGCCATAAACAGTTCTTCGCGCACATCAATCGCCACCCTCGGCTACCGCTTCGGATGCCTGGGAGACCTTGTCCACAAATACCTTGAGCGGATACTGCGGCAGCATCTTCTCCTCGATGTGCTTGAGTGCCTCCAACGGCTTGAGGCCCCACCAGGTTGGGCAACTGCTTACCAGTTCCACCAGCGAAAAGCCGAGCCCCTGGATTTGGGCCTCGAACGCCCGCCTGATGCTGCGTTTAGCGTGCATCACCCGCTTGGGACTGGTCATTGTCTCACGTGCCAGATAGGCTACGCCAGGGATAGTTGCCAGGATCTCGCAGACATTCAGCGGATAGCCGCCGCGCTCGATGCTGCGCCCCTGCGGTGTAGTAGTTGTCTTCTGGCCCAGCAGTGTGGTAGGAGCCATCTGGCCCTGCGTCATTCCGAATACGGCGTTGTTGAGGAATAGCACAGTGAAGTTTTCGGCCCGCGCAGCCGCGTGCACAACCTCGGCCAGCCCGATGGCCGCTAGGTCGCCATCGCCTTGATAGGTGAAGACGATGTTGTCGGGCCGCACGCGCTTGATACCGGTTGCCACGGCCGGCGCCCGCCCGTGCGCAGCTTGAGTGGCGTCGGTGGCGAAGTATTCATAGGCATAAACCGAGCAGCCTACAGAAGCGATGCAGATGGTCCGATGCTGAATGTCTAATTCATCAATAACCTCAGCTACCAGGCGATGCGCAAGCCCATGCGTACAGCCGGGACAGTAGCGCATCGGCGTCTCGGTGAACGCCTCGGGCTTGTGGTAGATGGCCTCCATATTGTCCGTGTCAATATGTGTGGATTTGCTCATAGCCACTCTAGCTCTCGGCCGCCATATCGAACAGCTTTTGAGTAACATCTTCGGGTGTGACCACATTGCCACCGGTCCGGTTGAGGAGTTCCACCGGGCAGCGCCCCTCCACCGCCAGGCGCACATCCTCGACGAACTGCCCCATTGACAGTTCGACCACGAGGGCCTTATGCGCCAACTGCGCCCACTGGGCGAGCGGCTCGCTGGGGAAGGGGAAGAGGCTGATGGGCCGCAGCAGGCGGCACTTGACGCCGCCTTCGCTGGCCCGCTCCACAGCCGTCTCACAGACCCGGGCGCAAATGCCGTAGGCCACCACCAGTATCTCGGGGTCCTCGTCACCATATTCGCTGTAGTAGAGGTCATCCCGCGCCGCTTGATCATAGCGGGCCTGGATGCGGCGGTTGACCGCCTCTTCTTCGTCGTGATTGACGTACAGCGAGTTGATGATGTTGCGCGGGCGCTCGCTGCTGTCGCCGCCGATGGCCCACGGCTTGTCCAGGGGCGGGGGCTGCCCACGTGGCTGCAGCTTGCACGGCTCGATCATCTGGGCCAGAATCGCGTCGGCCAGGATCATCACCGGGTTGCGGTAGCGCTCGGCAATCTCAAACGCCCTGGCGGTCCAATCATGAAGCTCCTGCACGCTATAGGGAGCATAGACCAGGCAGCGGCCATCACCGTGCCCGGCCCCGCGTGTGGCCAGCCAGTAGTCAGACTGGGCCGGGCCGATGTTGCCCAGGCCCGGGCCGCCACGCACCATATTCACAACCACGCACGGGACCTCCGCACCGACGATATAGGAGAGGCCCTCCTGCATCAGGGAGATCCCTGGTGAGGAGGAGGTGGTCATAACGCGGGCACCGGTGGAGGCGGCCCCATACACCATATTGATAGCGGCCACCTCGCTCTCAGCCTGCAGGTAAACGCCGCCCACCTCCGGCAGATTCCGCGACATATACTCCGGTATCTTGTTCTGCGGCGTGATGGGATAGCCGAAGAAGTAGCGGCAGCCGCCGGCGATGCCACCCTCGGCAGTGGCCTCGTTGCCTGACATTAGAACGTACTCACTCACTGGCAGCCACCTCCTCGACCTCCTTGTAGATCTCGATGCACACGTCCGGGCACATCAACACACACATCTTGCAGCCCGTGCAGTTCTCCTGACTCTTAACTGTGGCTGGATAGTGTCCGGCCTCGTTCAGATCCTTACTTAGTTCGAGGTTATCCTTTGGGCAGAAGGCCACACACAGCCCGCAGCCTTTGCACTTCTCCGCATCTATAATGACTATAGGCATTCTGTCTTCAGGCTTTCGTTCGAAGCTGCTGACGCTCTGCGGTAGCTTCCTGAAGCATCTGGTGGGCGTGCTGGTATGCCGCTTCTTCCTCGCCGCTGACACCCAGCATCCGCACTAGCTCTGCCACCCGCTGCTCACCGTCCACCGCAGTGGTGCGCACTACAGTCCGGCCGGCTGTGACCTGCTTGGCCACGTGCACCTGATGGTCGGCAAGGCGCGCGATCTGAGGCAGGTGGGTGACGCACATCACCTGCGCCCCCCTGGAGACCTCAACCAGCTTCCTGGCCACAGCATGGGCCGTGACACCGCCGATGCCGGCGTCAATCTCGTCAAAGATGATGGTTGGTATCTCCCCGCTGCGTGAGCAGATTGATTTGAAGACCAGCATCAACCGCGACAGTTCGCCGCCGGAGGCTACGCTGCTCAAGGGCCTGAGTGTCTCACCCTTGTTGGCGGAGAGCAGGAAGCGACAGCGGTCAATGCCGGACGCGTCCGCTGCGTAGCCAACGCCGTCTTGAGCCATCAGACCTTCGGGGTTGACCTCGCGCTCCAGTTCAACCGCGAATCGGGCATTCGGCATCCCCAGGTTGGCTAGTTCGCCCTCAACCAATTTGGCAAGCTTACCAGCGGCTTGCTGACGTGCTGCCGACAAGTCATCAGCAATAGCCCCAGCGAACTTACGCAGTTCGGTCACGCGCTTGGTCAGCTCTTCGGTGCGCTCCTCGGCGCTCTCAATCTCCGCTAGCTCAGCGGCTGCGTGCTCGTAGAAGTCCAGTATCTCCTCGATGCTGTCCCCATACTTGCGCTTGAGGGCGCTGATCTCACTGAGCCTCGACTGTACCGCTTCCAGGCGCTGGGGGTTGAATTCAAGCTCGTGCAAATAATCCTGCAGGCCACGGGCCGTCTCACGAGCGGCCACCGCGACACCACTAAGCTCCTGGGCCAGCGGCTCCAGCGTCGCGTCTAGCCTGGCCGCCTCCGTTACCAGGCTCTCTGCCGACAGTAACGCATCAAGCACGGTGCCGGAGGCATCATCACCCTCCAGGGCCCGATGCGCACCGGCGACCGCCTCTCGCAGCTTTTCAGCGTGGCTCAGGCGGGTGCGCTCTGTTTCAAGGTCCTCTTGTTCGCCGGGCTCCAGGCCGGCCTTCGCGATCTCGTCCACCTGGAAACGTAGCATATCCATCCGCTGGGCCCGCTCGCGCTCGCTGAGCTGCGAGTTTGCCAGGGCGCGCCGCACGGCGGCGAACTCCCCGAAGGCCTCGGCATATTGCGCCAGCAGCTTGCCGTAGTCATCAGCGCCGAAGTTGTCCAGGTACTGCAGATGAAACTCCTCGTGTATCAGCGTCTGGTGCTCGTGCTGGCCGTGAATATCCACCAAGTGACGACCGATCTCCTGCAGCAGCGCCAGGGTTGCTGGCCGGTGATTGACCCGATAGACGCTGCGGCCATTCGCAATCTGACGGCTCAGGACGATGATGTCTTCGCCTGCATCATCAAGACCGGCCTCAGCGATAGACGCCAGCGCCTGGGGGCAATCGCGCGCATCGAACACCGCCTCCACCAGAGCCTTGTCAGCGCCATGTCGAATCGCCTCGGAACTGACACGGTCGCCCAGCGCTGCGCTGAGTGCGTCAATGATGATGGACTTGCCGGCCCCGGTCTCGCCAGTCAGCACCGTCAGCCCCGGGCCCAGCTTTACCCGCAGCCGGTCAATCAGAGCGAAGTTTTCAACAATTAGTTCCTGCAGCATCAACACATAGCGCGGGCGCCTCGCCCACGACCCCCGGACAGGCAGGCGAGACGCCTGCCCCACACGGCCATGAACTCCACACTTCGGTGGCCTCGGGTGCTACTTCTCGGCTCCCCACCGCAGCTTGTTGCGCAGCCGTTCGTAGAAGCTGGGTTCGCGCGTGCGGATCAGCCTGACGGTGTGCTCAGCCCGGCGTACGACAACCCGGTCATTCGCCTCCAGCTCGATGGTCTCTTGACCGTCCATAGTGAGGCTAATATCCACCGTGTGCGTCCCACGCGCCTCGGAACTGACCTCGATGACGGTTGAGGCATCTACGACCAGCGGCCGCGAATAGAGCGTATGCGGACAGATGGGCGTGATAATCAGGGCCTGAACACTTGGGTCCACGATGGGGCCGCCCGCCGAGAGATTATAAGCTGTCGAGCCAGTTGGCGTCGAGATTATCAGCCCATCGGCAGGATAGACTGCCACAAGTTCGTCTCCGACCTTGGTGTGCAGCCTCACCAACCGCCGTGGTGAGGTCTTGGCGATGACGGCATCGTTGAGCCCGATCATCGAACTAACGCACTTATCCCCATGCCACACCTCGCCTTGCACCATCATCCGCTCTTCGGAGAAATGGCGCCCGGCCAGGATGTCTTCAAGACTGCTAAATACATCCTCCAGGCGTTCTTCGGCCAGGAACCCGAAGCTGCCCATGTCAACACCCAGCAGTGGCGTTCCCTGCGGGGCGGCATATCTAGTCATCGCGATAAATGTGCCATCCCCGCCGAGCGCGATGACCAGATCGCTGGCCGTGACCTCGGTGTCCTCGCAGAGCTGGACGCCGTCCGGGCAACAATCTGCCATATCGAGCCGCGCCCGCACCTTGACACCAGCCTGTAGCAGCCGGCCCATGAGCTGGCGGGTTGACTCGACGGCATGCTCCTTATGTACCGCGGTGGCCACACCGACGGTCTTGATTGCCTCAGGCATCTATCCAGTCATCTGCCCCTGGCCCGCAGCTTGCTCCAGACGCTCCAGGTTCTTTTTGGCCGGTTCGTAGTCTGGTTGGATTTCCAGGGCCTTCCGGTATTGTTGTCTGGCCTCGTCGGTCTTGCCCTGCTTCTCGAATGCCGCCCCCAGGTTATTGATGGCGTAGACGTGATCGGCCTGCAGGACTATGGCGCGGCGGAAGTGCACCACTGCCTCGGTGAGATTGCCGCGTTCCAGGTATATGAGACCCAGGTTATTGTGGGCCTCAGCACTGCTGTCATCAATGCTCAGCGACCGTAGGTAGTATGTGAGGGCTTGGTCCTTTTCGTCACGGTCCATCTGGGCGTTGGCCAGACCCCGCAGCAATGCGGCGCTCTTGGGGAACTTCCTGACCCCGGCCTGCCAGTACTTAAGTGCCCTGTCCGGCTGCTCACTGCGCTCACAGGCAATTGCCAGGTTGCAGTAGGCCGTCTCAAGAGGCGTCTCCGCCGAGACGGCCTGCTCAAAGAACGGTATCGCCTCCGCCCAGCGCTCCTGGTTGGTCAGAACCCAGCCCAGATTGTTCGTACTGTTGATGTCCCCGGGTGTTATCTCAAGGCAGCGTCGGAAGTGGGTCTCAGCCTCGGCATAGCGGCCCAGCATTCCCAAAGCCAGGCCAAGGTTGTAGTGAGCGGCATAGCTGTCAGGCAGCGCCGCGGCTGCCTTAGCCAGGTCACCTGCAGCACCCTCATAGTCCCTGCCATTGTAGCGCGCCGTACCCAGCCCCAACAGGATCTCGGCTGAGCCTGGCTCCAGTTGCAGGGCGTTCTTATAGGCTCTGAGGGCCGCGTCATTGTCCCCCTGCTGGAGGTACAGCAGCCCCAACCCCTGGAGTACAATAAGGTGATTCGGGTCTATTTTGTGCGCCGCCTCATATTCCCGCACCGCCTTGGCTGTCTCACCGGTTTGCTGCAGGGCATAGCCGAAGTTGATGTGAGCATCCACGTCATTGGGATTGATGTGTAGGGCGCGGTTGTACTCATTGAAGGCGGTAACATAGTCTCCCTGCCGCGCCTTGAGGTTAGCCAGGTTGTAGTGAGCATCGAAGTAACCGGGGTGCTTGGCGATGGCCAGGCGGTAATTGTGTTCGGCCAGGTCGAGCTTGCCCAGGGCGTCGTAGGCGTTGCCCAGGTTGTTGTAGGCCACCTCGGAGTCGGGGTCGCGCTGAATAGCGCGGTTGAGAAACTTGACCGCCCCCTCATTATCACCCAACCCCAAGGCCACAGTTCCGCGCCAGGTCAGCAGCACCGCGTCATTGGGCTGCTTTTGGAGGGCAGCATCAAACGCGGCCGCTGCGGCAGCCAGGTCGCCGGCCTCATAAAGCTGAACACCCTTCTGGAAATCGCTCTGAGTGTCCTGCGCTGCACAGAGGGCGCCCAGTGTGAGCGTCAGACCGATTGTAACAGCGAACCACAGCTTCATTCTTGATATGCTTGGCATCTGTAAGCTCCCCCTAGGTGGCCACCTTACCCCCGGTTTGCTTGAGCCGCCCTGTGCCGGTTGCCTGGCAGAGCTTATGGGCAGCTTTGATGATCGCCTCAGAATCTAGCTCGCATTCCGCCTCCAGCAACGTCTTGTTGCCGTGCGAGACGAAATGGTCGGGTATACCTAATCGCTTGAGACTGACATCTGTCAGCTCCATATCGGCCAGCAGTTCAGCCACCGCCGACCCGAAGCCGCCGGCCAGGGCGTTCTCCTCTACCGTGATTACCCGGCCACTGCTGGCAGCCAGGCTGGTAATCAGCTCGGCATCTAGTGGCTTCACAAACCGGGCATTCACCACGCAGGCGTCAATTCCCTCCTCGCACAGGTGCGAAGCCGCTGCCAGAGCAGGCCTGACCCGGCTGCCAATCGCCAGGATTAGCAGGTCCTCGCCCTCCTGAAGCACCTGTGCGGTCCCGATTGGAATGGCGACCGGCGGGCCGCTGAGGTCAACACCCTCCCCGGCCCCGCGCGGATAGCGTAGCGCCACCGGCCCCTCCCTTTCGAGGGCCGTCAGCAGCATATCGCGCAGTTCGGCCTCGTCGGCCGGCGCCATCATCACAAGATTGGGGATGTGGCGCAGGTAGCTGATGTCAAACGCTCCGTGGTGAGTGGGCCCGTCATCGCCGACCAATCCGGCCCGGTCGAGGGCGAATACCACGGGGAGTTGTTGCAAGGCCACATCGTGAGCAATTTGGTCGTAGGAACGCTGCAGGAAGGTGGAGTATATGGCCACGACCGGGCGCAGGCCGGCTGCCGCCAGAGCGGCTGCGAAGGTAACGGCGTGCTCTTCGGTCATCCCCACATCGAAGCAACGGTCCGGGAATTGCCTCTTGAACGCGTTTAGCCCTGTGCCGTCGAGCATCGCCGCCGAGATTGCCACAATACGCGGGTCATCGGTCGCCAATTCACAGAGAGTCTGTGCAAACACCTGGCTATAGGTCAAGCGCCCGGCTTTGTGGTTTGGCTCGCCATTCTCCACGGAGAAGGGGCTGGTACCATGGTAGCGGCGGGGGTCGGTTTCTGCAGGCTGATAGCCCTTCCCCTTCTGTGTCAGAGCGTGCACCAGCACCGGCCCCTTGAGTCTGGTGGCATCCTGGAGGATGTCAATCAGGGCCGGGATGTCATGGCCGTCAATAGGCCCCAGGTAGGTGAAGCCGAACTGCTCGAACAGCATCCCGGGGACGACCAGCCCCTTGACGACATCGCGCATCCGGTCCATCGCGGCCAGCATCGCATCTCCCATCGGCACCCGGGTGAGCATGCGGGCCAGATCACGTCGTGCGCGCTGCACAGTCGGTTCGACGTTGGCACGCAGCCTTGACAGGTACGCCGACATTGCACCAACATTGCGGCTGATGCTCATCTCATTGTCGTTGAGCACCACCAGCAGGTCACGGCCCATTTCGCCTGTCTGGTTGAGAGCCTCCAGGGCCATCCCGCCGGTAAGTGCACCGTCGCCGATAACTGCCACAATGTGCTCATCGCTGCCGCGCAGGTCGCGGGCGGTGGCAAAGCCCAGCGCTGCCGAGATAGAAGTGCTGCCATGGCCAGCGCCGAATGGGTCATACTGGCTTTCTGTCCGGTTGGTGAAACCGGACAGACCGCCGTGCTGGCGGATAGTGTCAAAGCGCTGGCGGCGGCCCGTCAGCAGCTTATGGGTGTAGCACTGATGCCCCACGTCCCATATCAGCTTGTCGCGGGGGCAATCCAGCACATAGTGCAGGGCGATGGTTAGCTCCACTGTACCCAGGCTAGGGGCCAGGTGGCCGCCGGTGTGGGCGGTAGTGGTGATGATGCGCTCCCGCACCTCTTCGGCCAACTCGGTCAACTGCCTGGCAGACAGGGTCTTAACATCTTCCGGCGAGTCAATTGTGTCCAAGATGCTGTCAGACATCAGTCTTCCGGGTCCTCGTCTGTTGTGTCCTGCTCCTCACTCTTGCTTACATACTCCTCGATGACCGCCTCGGCCTCGGCTAGCTTGCGCTCGCACAGCTCCTTGAGCCGCGCCCCCTCGCGGAAGCGCTCCAGGGCCTGCTCAAGGGAGAGATCGCCCTCATCGAGTTGCTCCACGATCTCCTCCAGCCGGGCCAGTGCCTCTTCAAAGGAAAGCTCTTCGGTTTCTGGCATCGTTTATCGCATCCGTTCGCTTTGGCGGTGGCGCGTCACCTGCGCGAGGACGTCACCTTCGGCGATGCTTATCCCCACTGCTTCACCGACAGGAACCTGGGCGGGACTGCGCACCACGACCCCGTCGGCTTCCCGCCGTACTATCGCGTATCCGCGCTCAAGTACCGCAAGCGGCCCCAGGGCCGCCAGTCGGTCGGCCGCGCGCGCCACCCCGTCTCTGAGCGACTCCAGCAGTTGATTGACTCCTGTCATCAGGCCCGTTCCGCCTTCATCGAGCCGCTGCTGCCACGGTTCCAGAAGGCGCTCAGGCTGGCGCAGCGGGGTGCGTGCCGCCAGGCGCTGGAGGCCTTCACGCGCCGCCTGGGCCACGCGCAGCAAAGCCCCTCGCAATCTGTGGCCCTGCATTTCCAGGCCAGCCAGCAATTCGGCCTGGTCAGGCACGACTAGCTCGGCCGCCGCTGACGGCGTAGCTGCGCGCAGGTCCGCCACCAGGTCGCAGATGCTGACATCGCTCTCGTGACCGACGGCGCTGACCACGGGCTTGTGGCAGGCAAACACGGCCCGCGCCACGCTCTCTTCGTTGAACGCCCACAGGTCCTCCAGCGATCCGCCACCTCTGCCGACGATGATCACATCCGCCTCCGGATACGTATCGGCATTGCGCAGCGAGGCGACGATGCTAGGGGCCGCCGCCTCGCCTTGGACGACCGTCGGGAACACGATCATCCGGGCCAGCGGATAGCGCCTTGCAAGGATAGTCGTCAGATCCCGGATCGCTGCGCCAGTCGGTGACGTACACAGAGCGATGCAGCGCGGGAAGCGGGGCACCGGGCGCTTGCGCGACGGGTCAAACAGCCCCTCTGCCTCAAGTTGCGCCTTCAGGGCCTCGAACCGCGCCTGCAAGTCGCCCAGGCCGTCAGGCCGCATAAAGCGCACTACAAGCTGATAACGACCCCCGCGCTCATAGACAGTGACACTACCGCCGGCCACCACCGCCATACCGTCTTCGGGCTTGAACGTCAGCCCCTGGGCAGGGCCTCTGAAGAACACACAGCCAAGCTGGCTGTCGGCGTCCCTCAGCGAGAAGTACAGGTGCCCTGACGAGTGGCGGGTGAAGTTCGCCACCTCGCCGCGCACCAGGAGTTCCTGGAGCAGCTCGTCACGGTCCAACAGACGTTTGACGTGGGCCGTGACCTGTGAGACTGTCAGCACACCGTCGTTCATTCTCTCACCGGCTCCGAAGCTTGCCGGGCCTGGCAGTGCTCCCGGACAAAGCTGCCCAGGATGCCGTTGACAAACTTGCCCGACTCAGGCGTGCCGTACTCTTTGGCCAGGTCCACAGCCTCGTTGATGGCGGCACTGATAGGCACCTCGGGAAAGTGAAGCAACTCCGCGATGGCCATCCGCAGTATGTTACGGTCTATCGCTGCCATGCGGTCCAGGGCCCAATCGTAGGAAAGCTGCTCGATAGCCTCATCAATCTCAGCAGCGTGTTCGAAGTACTGTTCCGCTAGCCGCCGGCCGAAGTCCTCGATCTCCGGCCCGAGCTTGCGCCGCTCGTCATCTTTAATCTGCCAACTCTCGAACATTAGGCTGAGACTCCGCTCGGCGTCCTGAAAGACACGCGCAGGGCTGAGACCTGCCACATCAGCCTGAAACAGCAGAGCCAGGCAGTATTCGCGCGCTCTGCGCCGCGCGCCGCTCTTGGCCTGTGTTGGTGTTTTCGAGGTACTAGTCATGGCCTGCCCAGATACGGAGACGGGCGTTGTCAAGGGCCTCAATCGCTGGAAGAACACAGCCGGGCCAGAGTGGCGCCGGCCACCATCAGGATCAGAGCCAACAGCGCCCACGCGAGGCCCTTCCACGCCCAGATAATGGCTATTGCCAGCCCCAGTACTGCTCCTACAGCAGTGCGCCAGAAGCGGAAGAGCTCGTGCCAGAATGATGGGACTGGCTCCTGCGGCAGCAGATCGTCGTTCACTGTTAGCCCTCCTCGGCAGGTGTCATCCTGCGCTCCAGGAAGTGAGTGTCTACCTCGCCACGCCTGAAATAAGCATTGCCCAGGATGCGTAGATGGTAGGGGATAGTGGTGCGCACGCCCTCGACGACCATTCCCCTCAAAGCCGCCTCCATCCGCGCGATAGCGCCACTGCGCGTCTGCTCCCAGCAGATAACCTTGGCGATCATCGGATCATAGTAAACTGAGATGGTACTGCCAGGCCCGACGCCTGTATCTACGCGGATACCGGGGCCGGCGGGTGCCTCCCAACGCGTCACCCTCCCTGGCGAGGGGGCAAACCCCCGGTCGCCGTCGGCAGCCAGGATGCGGCACTCAATGGCATGGCCATTGAACCATATCTTGCCCTGCTCCAGGTCGAGGTGCTCCCCGGCCGCAATGCGGATCTGTTCGCGCACGATGTCCACCCCGGTCAACATCTCGGTGACGGGGTGCTCGACCTGAATGCGTGTGTTCATCTCGATGAAGTAGAACTTGCCCCGCTGGTCCAACAGGAACTCTACAGTCCCGGCATTGCGGTAGTCCACCGCCTGGGCCGCTTTGACGGCCGCCTCCCCCAGTCGCCTGCGCAGGGAGCTACTCACAGCCGGCGACGGCGTCTCTTCCAGCAGCTTCTGATGGCGATACTGGATGGAGCAGTCGCGCTCGCCCAGATGGATAACATTGCCCTCATTGTCGGCCAGCACCTGCACCTCGATGTGGCGCGGCTCGGGCAGGTACTTCTCCAGATAAATATCGCCGCTGCCGAAGGCTGCCCGTGCTTCAGCCCGCGCCGCGTCCAGGGACGGTCCCATCTGCTCGGCATTATGGATGATGCGGATGCCAGTCCCACCTCCCCCCAGTGCCGCCTTTATCATCACTGGATAGCCTAGTTCACCGGCAACCTCCCGCGCCTCGCGCACGTCCCGCACCACGTCAGAGCTACCTGGCACCACCGGCACGCCTGCTTCGCGGAGCGTCCGGCGCGCCTCGACCTTGTCGCCCATTCGGGCGATAATATGGGCTGGTGGGCCTACGAAGGTTATCTTGCACTTTTCGCAGGCCTCTGCGAAAGTAGCGCTTTCCGATAGATTCCCATAACCTGGGTGGATGGCCTCGGCGCCGGTGATAACGGCGGCGCTGATGATGTTGGCCACATTGAGGTAGCTGTCCTTGTTGGGCGGTGGACCGATGCAGACGGCCTCATCGGCCAACTGTACGTGAAGGGCGTCCGCGTCGGCCTCCGAATAGACCGCAACGGTCTGGATCTTCAGCTCGCGGCATGCCTGGAGGATGCGACAGGCAATCTCACCACGGTTGGCAACAAGCAGCTTTTCAAACATTGCCGACCTCTGTCGCCTCTAGTCAAGGAGCGCTCAGTATTTTTGATGCCCCGGAGTGGTGCACTTAACCTGCCCGGTCTGCGGGTCATACTGATAAAGATATCCGCTGACTGGACATTGCAATGCTATGCCCCAACTGGGGTCGAGTTGCGGCGGATTGGCATCGTTTTCAATCCGGTACATCTCGATGCAAGAGCGGAGCTGCTGAAGGTTGGTCATACACTCCACGCTCTCACCCTTCTGAATTGCCTTGCCCGGGATAGTCTGTGCCTCACCCGGAAAACGTTCCTGTGGTTGTGTTGCGCTAGACCGTCCCCGCAGGCCAAAGTAGGCCCCAACCAGCAGCCCAATGATTATCACAACTACCAGGATTTCGATGAGCGCAAATCCCCGCCGCCGGCTATTGCACACCATCCACACCTCTGGCAGAAGGCTGGATTCGCATCAGCACATCGCCGTATTGCACCGCGTCACCATCCTCCACATCTATGGAGATCACCTCGCCGCTCACGGGGCTGACCACCTCCGTCAGCCTGCGCAGGGCCTCAATGGCACCCACTACCTGTGCTTCTCCGACATGCTGGCCGACTTGCACCAGCGTCTCGCCATCCGGTTCGAGGCTGTGGTGAAAGAAGCCCACCAGGTGCGTGCGGACCTCATGAATCTCCTGGCCATTGTCTTCGCCCTCAGCGAGGCTGTCCTGGCTCTTGACGGAGTTGGCAGGCGCTTGGGCAGCCTGCAACTCCTCGACAACGGGCTCGGCGTTGGGATTGCTCCCATCAGTCTGCCTCACGCGCACCATGCTGTCGCCCTCACGCACCGTTAGCTCCGCAGCGCCGGACGATTTCAGCAGTTCAATTATATGCTTGATCCGCTCTTTGTCCAACTCAGACATCCCAGAATGTCGGGGTAGCGTAGGGCCAGCTTCTCCTTCGACTAGCTCAGGACGGTGAGCCTGCCGAACCCGCAGCTTGCCCTGAGTGTGCGCGGGCTTCCCGCCTGCACAAGAATCTCACCGAGGCAAGCAGCATGCCTGCCCTACCCAGGACTCTGTACGCATTGCAAGGACGTGATGACCATTAGTTAGCGCGCTCGACGTACTCGCCAGTGCGCGTGTCAATCCTGATGGTCTCGCCTACATCTATAAACAGTGGCACCGTGACAGTAACCTCACCCTCTACGACAGCGGGTTTGGTGCCGCCAGTTGCCGTATCCCCGCGCAGGCCGGGGTCGGTCCTGATCACTTCTCGCGCCACGACGTTGGGCACCTCCACACCGATCAGTTCTCCCTCGTGCGTGGTCACGAGCACCTCTTCGCCTTCCTTGAGCCACTTGGCGTTGTCGCCGACCTGCTCGGCACTCAGCTCCATCTGCTCGTAGGTCGCATTATCCATAAAGACATAGCTGGCGCCTGTGGTGTACAGGTACTGCATTTGGGTGCGGTCAAGATGCGCTTTGGGCACTTTTTCGCCGGAGCGGAAGTTTTTTTCAATGATGGCCCCGCTCGTTAGGTCGCGCAGCTTCGTCCGCATAATCGCGCCGCCGCGCCCCACACCCTTGTGATGGTTGCATTCCACTATCTGGACGACACGGCCATCCACTTCAATGGTCAAACCGGGCTTGAACTCGGACGTCGAAACCAATGGCTGAATCTCCTTCTTAGATGAAAGATATTGCCCAGAACGGACCCCGCAGCGTGCCACAGATACTACACCAAACAGGGTGAAAAGTCAAAAACAGACGATGAGCCGGCCGGACACGCCAGCCACTCTGCCCGTGCAAACAAGCAGCCCCCGGAATGCACTCCGGGGGCCCTGTCGGTGTGGTTGTTATGCGTCACGTCCCTACTTCTCTGTCACCCACGCCACGAACTCATCATAGCCCTCAGAGAACTGGGTCAGGGTGCGAACCACTGGCACATAGCTATCAAACTCATCCACTGTCATTCCATCTGGCTCATAGCCCTGGCGGAACAGCTTGGACTTGTACAGCTTCTCCAAGTAGCCATCAGGCAGCGGTGTCCACATACCATTGGGGTCAATGTCGCGCGGCTCGGCGTCGAACTGCTCCTGCCGGTTGGGGAAGACCGTTATGAAGATAGGCACCTCAGGCTCGGAGTGGATGGAGCGCAGGATGTTCCACGGCCCGCGCCCGGAGGCCGGTAGCATGTTCGTCTTCTTGAAGCCCAGGCCACCACGCTGGGGCTCAAAGCAGAGCAGCCGGTACTCGCGCTGGCGAATGGCCGTGGTTGCCCAGGTCTTGACGTCCTCCCAGTCGGACACGCCGGCGGCCTCAAGCTCTTCGCCGATGGGGTCGTCAACACGCCCATCCATCTGGGTGCGGTAGCTGACCTTCGTGGTGGAGTTCTTCTCAATAGCACCAGCAAACGCGATCTGCTGCGGAAGGCTGAAGTTCACAGTCACGTTGACGCCCATACTCGAGCCGGTCAGCTCCCCGGCCACGTCAATGCCCGCCTTGGTGCCTGGAACCTTGAACACGCAGTTAGGTGTGCCGCCGAGCTCCTCCTCAAGCTGCGACCAGACCCACTTGGCCTCCTTGACCATCTGCTCGGCGTCGGTGGCGTTCTTGGGTGAGAGCTGGAGGCTAACGTAGCCGATGGCTGCGTCCGTCAGCTCCCAGATCGGACGCAGCAGCCTGGCATTCTGCACCACTACCTGAATCGTCATCGCATAGGCAAGGTCTACCGGCCCGTAGTCGGGGTTGTCATCTTGAAGCTTATCGCGCACCGGCGTCCAATAATCTGGGTCCTCGGTGCGGGCGACGTTCACCAGCACCGGATTGGTAGTCACCATACAGGCGCCCTTGCGCATCGCTTCCCGGAGGCCGGCGGCGTAGTCATTGCCCCAGTAGCTATTGCAGTCGCCGAACAGGGTCATCCTGGTCAGCTTTAGCAGGTTGGATGACTCTATACTAGCGATCTCGCTCTTAGCCTTGTCGGCGAGGTCCGCGCGGCCCCACTCCCGCAGAATGGCAATCGCCCGCTCTGCCTCGCCCTTGAGGACCTCGTCACTAACTGGTTTGGGGGGCTCGCCATAAGCGCCCTTCAGATTCCAGTCGGGCAGCCCCGAGCACAGGTCAATAGCGCTCTCGCAGATAAGCTCAGCGATCTCACCCTGGCGGTCCTCGGAGGCTCCGGGGTACTCAGCCTTCAGCTCGCTCTGCCAGGCATTGAGTTCGCTGACAAAGCTCGTGGCATCGGTCTTGAACATCAGGTCTTGGAGTGTCTGGATGTTTTCTTCGGTCATTGCACTTACGCTCCCATTGAGTTACAGAATTCTCGGTGGCCCCATCGCCCCGGTGGCCGCCGGTTCGCTGCACAGTATAGCATAACGTTTGCCGTTGATGAAGGGTTTCCTGGGCAACAGGAAAAAGCTATTCTGCTGGCTGCTCTTCCAATTGGTGCGAGACGCGGTAGATGGTCGAGCCGCGCAGCGCCAGGTATCTAAGCTTGTCAGGGCCATCGAACCTGAAGCCGGCCTGCTCGGCAATGTCGTCGAATAGCAGCCCCTCCTCGCCATCAACAACCGCCACTTCACCATCGCCACGGTTGGCCACATAAGCAAGATGCTTGCCGTCGGGGCTGAAGATGAGGCGGTTGACACTGACATAGGCCCGCCCGGGTTTGTGATCGCACACCGCCACCCATTGCTCGTTATCGAGTTGCGCGGCATAGGCCAAGCTGCTGCCGTCCGGGCTGAAGATTATACTGTGCAACCCGATAGCTCTGAACTCTGGGCCTCTTTGCGTATTGCGCACCACGCGGAAGCGGCCGGCTAGTCCGGCTGCATAGGCATAGCTGCTGCCATCAGGGCTGAATATGAAGCCGGGCTTGAGCACCTCATCAAAGCCAGGGCCGCGGTCGTCTCCGACCACTGCGACAAGGCCGGCGTCTGTGACAGTAAAATGGGCCAGGCGACCTGAGCCCGGAGCAAATGCGAGGAAGGCCAGCCCTCGGGCCGTGGCGATCTCCTGCCCGTCCTGGACTATGAGGGGTGTGTCCTTTTCATGCCACGCGCCATAGGCTACGTGCTGGCTATCGGGGCTGAACTGCAACGACCCGGCAACTACGCCCGCGTACGGGCCGTATTCCTGACCATCAACCATCACGACCGGCTGCTCGCCCTTCCAGGCCACGTATGCTACGCGCTGCCCGTCGGGGCTGATCACGGGCATATCGTCAGCGACAGCGTCACACTTGGGCCCCTCCTGGCCATTGACGACGACTACGTACTTGCTGCCGATGCGGGCGCTGTAGGCGAGCAGATGGCCCTGGAGCCCGAAGCGCAGCCGACCGACCCCGTCGTAGCGCGCCCCCTCGACCCCATTATGCACCACCACCGCCTTATCCGCCAGCAGGCCCGCGTAGGCCACACTCTGGCTATCGGCGCTGAAGCACAGACTCCCGACGTCATCGAACTCGGGGCCCTCCTCACCGTCAACCACCACCAGGAAGCGCTCATTACGCATCGCCACATACGCCACGCGCTGACTGTTCGGGGAGAAGATGACACCCTCCGCGCCGATGGCCTCGTAGACTAGCCCCTTTTCCCCGTCAACGATAACCCAACTGTGCGATCCGTCAGTCGCAATATAGGCCAGTCGCTGGCTGTCGGGGCTAAATGTCGGCCCGGGTTTGGCGATGCCCTTCGCTAAGGCACCGGCCTTGCCGTCCAGCACCACGGCCTGCCGCCCGAGCAGGGAGACCACATAGGCAATGTGCAGCCCGTCTGGAGAGATGGATAGGCTTTCGGGCAGCGCGTGGGCCGCGTCAATGACGCACACCGCCTCCTCGGTGATCTCACCGCCTTCCCCCGGGGCGAGGCAGGCAGCTAGCAGCGCGCACCCTAGCAATAGAGACCGCCAGGCCGGACCGTTCACAAACCTCAGCTCCTCTGTCAGGACGCTATTCTTCTCCACAGGGCTGAACTCCTCCTGCAGAAGAGCCCGGTCGGCCGGAAACTATCCATTTGCCATCCGTTACTCCGGTAACAGGCTTATACCTGCAAAAAGTAGGGACGTGATTCATCACGCCCAAATCCGTCACAAAAAGAAGGGCGCGATAAATCGCGCCCCTACAAGACCTCCCTGCTAACTAGCCCGCTGGCTCGGCAGTATTCCCTTCAAGTTCAGTCAACCAGCCACGGGTCCTCGCTAGCCAGGAGCGCAGTCTTGTGCAGCCATTTGGCGTGGCCATCACAGAAAGTTACGTTCATACCGCCGTTGTGGCGCACGCCCAAGGCGTAATCAAAGGCGCACTCGGTCGCGTAACCGGCACAGGCCGCCCATGGATCACAAAGAAACGAGCGAGGCTGGTATTCGGTACTTTCAAGGAACATATACTTCTCTGCCGGCCTCGTCACTTTCCCAAGTGACACGAAGAAATTCAGTCGGTCATTCATGCCATAGCTAATCGGCTCTGGGAACACGAACTCGGCCGGAACCCCAGTCCACCAGTCCGCATACCCCGTGCCCTGTCCATACCACGGATGCCCCAACTCAGTGGGGCAAATGTAAATCTGCCTGCTCATTATGTAGGGTTCGAGGACCCACGGCCAGGCTAGCGGCCACTGGAGGCCGGCGCAACATTTCCAGCGGGTGGGGTACATCTCGTCGCAGTCCTGGACATACATCATAGTGGCCAGGCCAAGCTGCTTCATATTCGACAGACACGAGGTCTGGCGGGCCTTCTCCCGCGCCCTCGCAAACACCGGGAAAAGGATGGCGGCCAGGATCGCGATGATCGCGATGACCACCAGCAATTCGATTAGCGTAAAGCCCTTGCGCATATTACTCACCTCCTCAGACAACAGCGTTTTGTACGTTGACCGTCATTATAGCATACAGGGTGGACAAGTCAATCGGCAACGGGATTTCCAGTTTCTGTAGGGGCGTGATTCATCACACCCAAATCCGTCACAGAAAAAGGGCGCGATGGATCGCGCCCCTACTGTCTATCTTCCTCTGAGCGCCTCCCCTTGGGCTTGGCCTTTGTCTGCCTCGGTGCCTTCTGGAAGGTCCCGCTGCGACTGACCGGATACTCCAGCTTCTTCCCCGCCAGTAGCTCCTCGACCGTCAGGATTTGCAGCTTCGGCACCTCCGGCAGCAGGCCCGGCGGGTCATAGAAGCCGGCCTCCGCCGCCATATCCCAGTGCCAGAAGTCGTTGAAGGCCGTTATCTGCACCCCTATGCCTCCTCACCTGGTTAGTTGAGAGTCTTGCCCGGATCTACCTAATCTGAGCGTATACACTACCCTCGGTAGCGCAGGCTTCCAGCCTGCGTGCCCTTAGGGCAAGCTGGAAGCTTACCCTACGCGTAGCCGCGAAGTGTCGCACGTCCAGCGCTAACAGGACGGAACCTTGCCTACTGCTGCTCCTTTATTCGCTGAACGCCTGTTGGGTCTATCATATAGAGCGTACGCTTCTTGTCGCGGGCGCGGGCGTAGATGACGAAGCCCCGGCCTCCGCCGGTCTGCTGATAGCTCTCCAGCGCCCGGCCATTGAGTTGCTCGAGTATCTGCATGACGTTCTCGGGGTCAATGGTCAGCTCCTCCAGCGTGGCCGGGTTGACGTATTCCGGATACGAGGTGAAACCCTCGATGAACAAACGCAGTTGGCGCAGGCCCTCAGCGGTGGCAGTCCGCCGTGCGAAATCCGCTGCCCCCACCGCCCAACTGGCCTTGCCGATGCCCAGGATGTCCAGCGGCGCGCTGAGGGTCTGGGTGACGGTCAGCTCAAACGTCTTCAGCCACAGCTCCGGCGGGATCGGCTTCATCAGCTCTTCCCTGCTGAAACTGTATTGAGCGGCTGGCGGGAGGGGGCGGGGAGGTGGCGGCGGCATACCCGCATTCACGACGGTCCCGCCAAACTGGGGCACGCCGACAGTCTGCCCAGTCCAGCCTCTGACATCCACGTAGCCCTGGGCGCACATCACCTCACTTTGCTGGCCGCCGGGGACGGCATAGACGCTGAAGGTGGTGCCCCTGACCGCCGCCACTGAGGCCGGCGTATAAAGCTTCAGCTCAGACTTAGCGCCGAAGTTGGGGCTGATTCTGGCCCACACCTGCCCGGCCGCCACAAAGAAGCTACGTGCCCGCCATCTGCCGCCCCGGTTGTACTCCAGCAGCTTGATGGTAAAATCCGCATTCTCGCCGATGGTGATGACACTGCCATCGGGGAAGTCCAGTACCACCTGTGAGCGCGGCCCCGTCACCACCACATTGTTGTCCTCCAACGTAGCACCGGCAGTCAGCATCTGGCGCTGTCCGCCCCGCTGAGTGAGCATCTGGGCCTGCCCCACCATCGAAATAACCGTGGCCCTGAACTCCTGATTCTCCCGCCTCACGCCATCAGCGATGATGACAACAATGACGATTAGCAGGCCCCAGATGATGCGTGCATCCAGCCACTGGGGCAGCAGGCGTGGTATCCCGCGCCTGCGCCGCTTCTCCTTCTTTTCTTCGTGTTTGCGCACATCCTCGAACGCCTGAGCCAACAGCTCGTCTTCAGTCGTCGGCTTCGTTCGTTTCTTGCCAAGCAATGCTGTCACCGCCTTTCTGGTCTAGCGTCTGCTCGTCGCTCACTTCAAAGATACGTATCCCCTCAGACCGCCCGCGCACCTCAATCTCCCCGATGTCTTTCAACACAAACCTATCCTCTACCTTTGCCGCCGTCGCCTCGCTTACGATGAAGACCGTGCCCAACGTCTTGTTCATAGCTTCGATCCGGGAGGCGGTATTCACCACGTCACCAATAACTGTGTACTGGGTGCGCGCCTCCGAGCCCACGTTGCCGACCACAGCCTCGCCGGTGTGAATGCCGATGCCAATCCTGAAGGGGGTGCGCTCAGGGGCCTGCTCCCAGTAGTTGTTGAGCAGCTCCAGGCGCTTGAGCATCTGCTGGCCGCAGCGCACGGCCTGCGCGGCGTGGTCAGGTTGAGTGCCGAAGACATTCCAGACCACCATAACGCCGTCACCCATAAACTTGTCCAGGTAGCCCTCATAGTCAAAGATGGCGGCGCTCATCTGGGTCAGGTATTCGTTAAGCTGAGCCAGCCACACTTCGGCCGGGATGTTCTCCGAGAGGCTGGTTGAGCCGCGCACATCCGAGAATAGCAGCGTGACCTCCCGCCGTTGACCGCGCCAGATAACCTCCGGGTCCGCCATGAGCTCCTTGAGCACATCCGGGGATACGTACACCTCGAAGTTGCGCCGAATCATCTGCCGCTCGGCCCGTAGCCGCCCCTGCAGGCCCCACGCAACTGGCACTCCCACAGCCAGCAGCGTTGCCCCATAGGGCGTCACTATCTGCCAGAGTATGAACAGGACAAAGAACGAGGGGAGCGCAAGGGCAATCGCGATCAGCAGGCTGATGGACACCCCCACTTTCTCCTCGGCATTCCAGATGGAGACCACCGCCAGCGTTCCCATCAGTGCCGCCACCAACAGCCAGACAAAGCGGCCAGTGTCGTCCCGCAACGGCGGTCGGCGTAGCAGTGAGTCGACTATGTTGGCATTGGTCTCCACCCCGAAGAACTTGCGGCTATCCTTCGCATACGGAGCGTTGCGGATATCATACAACCCCGGGGCAGTGGCTCCCACTAACACGATCTTGCCTGTGAATGTCTCCGGTGTGATATTGTTGTTGCCCTCCAGTACATCCCAGATTCTACACCGGGTGATGGTCCCGGTTGGGCCGTTGTAGTTGATTAGTAGCTCACCTTTGGGGTTGAGGGGCAGTGCGCGTGGCCCCGCGAACATCCACCCCCTGGCGGCTGAGATGTCTTGCGGCTGCCAGCCGGCCGCCACCCGGGCTATCTCGGTGGCGAAGTGGGGGTAGATGCGCCTATCGTAGCCTACCCGCAGCGGCAGGACCCGCCGATAAACCCCGTCTGAGTCCGGCTCAATGTCAACGTAGCCAACGCCGGCCGCCGCTGCTGCAAAGATCTGGATGGGCGGCGCGAAGTTGAGCGGCTGAATCGGCCTCAGCGGCCCAGGGCCGTCCTGCAGCGGATAGGCAAAGCTCGCCATCCCTGCCTCCTGCTGCCCCCTGTACTCGTGCATCGCCTCCTTGTAGCAGCCCAGCACTACGCTGCCGTGGCGGCGGATAGCATCGGCGAAGGCCTCATCAGCTTCCGGTTCACGCGGGTCAGGTTCGGTGAACAGTACGTCGAAGGCCACCACTTCCGCCCCGTTCAGCTTTGCCAGGAGGTCTGCATACGGCTGGCGAGACCACGACTGAAAGCGCCCCAGCCGGTCGGGATGGAGGCTGTAGTCATCAATCTCGATAATAACGATGTCC
>JALGTI010000140.1 GCA_029821455.1 Candidatus Zipacnadia bacterium
CCCCATACCAAGTGAGCAGCGGCCAGTATACGAAGCTCGGTGGAGTCAGCTATTGAGCCCTTCGCAACAACCTCGTTGGCCCTCGCGCGGGTTGCTTTGGCCGCTTTGCCGAAGGACGTGTCCCCCTCCCGCGCTGCGCGGATGCTAGCCAGATCCTCTGGCCGGCAGATGAAGCGAGGGTGGCCCATACGTGGCAGGCTGTGCAGGATGGACATGTCGTACGTTGTGGCGTCTGGCGCGATGCGGAAGCTGCGCACCTCCGAGGTCGCTTGGACATGACCCTCCTTGTCAAGCCACTTCACCTGCCAGAAATATCGTCGCCTAGGCTTGAGTGGTGGCAGCATGGCATAGACATTGAAATTGACCTCATCCCGATGGACAGTGCGCAACACCCGCACGTCAGTGGCAACGACCAACTGAAATCGCCAGTTCCCAGGCGACTTGGGCGGCAGATCGTCAGGGTCCCACGGCCACGTCAACGGCGGCGGATTGCGGTCAACAACTGCCCCATCAACCGGCCCCCAGTCAACATAGCGGGTGTGGCTGCGCAGGCCCGACGGGTCTAGGCACGACTCCGGGCCGATGGGGGCCGCAAGGCAGCTTGCTGCAATGGTCACCAATGCTGCGCCCAGCAGAACAGCAGTCCCGTTGCCCATAACTCATACCTCCCTGGCCTAGTTTGGGCTGTTACACTCTAGGCCGACAGGTGCGGAGTCCCTGTACGCTCTGACCGGCAGGCCTGCACCGTCCAACGTCGCCGACGAAACTAACAATCGGCTATATCTTCCAGTACTGGTTAATGGGACGCTGGTAGGCACTCACCTTTCCGGACTCAACGTCGGCGGGGCTAATCGGCTTGCCGGCCAGGTTTGATTCGTAGAAGGCATAGCAAAGCGCCTTGGCCTTGAGAGCCGCTACGCCCTCAACCTCCGGCTGCCGCTGCTTGTCTATCGCTTCGATGAAATCCCAGCACTCGTTTGAGATCCCGTCATCCAGGCCGTAGGGGAACAAGCGGTCGGCCTTGCGCTTGCTCAGTTGCTTCAGATACTGCTTTTCGAGCTTCTCGTACTTGATCTCCTTGCCATCCTTCCCTCTCAGGTCGGCCCCAAACTGGAATGCATGCATCCACTCCTGCCGATCCCGTAGCGATCCCTTGGTCCCATAATAGACGCCGGTGCGCACCTTATAGCCATACGCTTCCCGCGAGAAGCTCCAGTGCCCCACCAGGCCGCTCTCAAAGCGCAGCGTCGCCAGCCAGGTGTCCTCGACATCGAGCCGCTGCTTGCCCAGACCGGCCGGCCCATTGAGCATCGGGGTGTAGAAGGTACGCATATCAGCCTGCACCTCGGCGACTGGCCCGAACACATGCAGCATCATATCCGCGAAATGCACTCCGGCATCGTACATCATCCCGCCACCGCCCAGCAGCTTGAGACCGCGCCAGGCCATTGCGTACGATTTCCAGTTGAATTCCTGGTCACCGAGTACTTCCATCGAGAAGAAGCACGGCTTGCCGATCATCTTCGCCTTGTTGATGACCCATTCCATCACCCGCGCACCCTTGCAGCGCCGGATCTGCTCGGCGATGGCCACGATCGCCCCGCTCTTCTCGGCGGCCGCCATTATCTTCTTCCCCGCCTTGATAGTGATGCCGCCGGGCTTTTCTATCATCACGGGTATGCCCTTACGCAGGCAGGGAATTGCCGTGGTGTGGTGGAACGCGTGCGGCGTACCGATATCGGCGGCATCAATCTTGCCGCCCTTCAGCAACCCCTTAACCGTGTCAAACACCTCAGGCCGATGGCCGGTTGAATTCTCCAGGCGGTCGGCGAACGCTCTGGCATTTTTCGCGTTAGTGTCGCAGACGGCCTCAATCTGGAACTTGTCGTAGCCAAGCTCCAGCAGCTTCTCATAGCCCGTCAGATGGGCACCGGCCATCCCCCCGCAGCCAATCATTGCCAGTTTGATTCTGTCAGACATCCCCTAGCCTCCTACTGATAGTTGGTTGCATTCGTATGTTCCAGACCCTCACTCGAGGACTTCATCGCCTGGGAAGACGCTGCCGCCATAAGCATCGTAAGCCACGATAACCGGGAATTCTTCAACATGAAGCTCCCGTATCGCCTCTGCGCCCAGGTCCTCGTAGGCCACCACGCGGGCCGACGTAACACACTGCCCCAGCAGTGCGCCTGCGCCCCCGACAGCCACCATATACAAACATCCATATTCTCGACAGGCCATCCGCACCTCCGGCGCCCGCTCCCCCTTCCCGATGGTGGCACGCACACCGGCGGCATAGAGTTGGGGAGCATACGGGTCCATGCGGGAACTGGTGGTCGGCCCGGCTGCGCCGATGGGTCGGCCCGGCGGTGCCGGCGTGGGCCCACAGTAGTAGATGGCCTGCCCTGCAAGGTCCACCGGAAGCTCCTGCCCGGCCTCCAGCGCAGCCACCAGCCGCTTATGCGCGGCATCGCGGGCGGTGTACAGTGGCCCGGTCAGGCTCACGCCATCTCCCGCGCTCAGTGACTTCACGTCCTCTTTGCTGAGCGGCAAAGCAAGCAGTCTGGACACCTCTCAGCCCTCCTCACAGCTCCACCGTTGTGTGCCTCGCCACGTGGCACTGCACATTAAGCGCCACCGGCAGGCTAGCGATATGGCAGGGATAGGTCAGGATGTGTACGGCCAGGGCGGTGGTGTCGCCACCGAGGCCCATCGGCCCGATGCCGGTGGCATTGACCGTCTCCAGGATTTCCGCCTCCAGCTTCGCCACTTCCGGCTGCTCACTGGCCTCCCCCAGTGGCCTCAACAGCGCCTCCTTGGCCAGCAAGGCAGCCTTCTCGAACGTGCCACCGATGCCGATGCCCAGGACCAGCGGCGGACAGGGCTGCCCGCCGGCCTCGCGGATCCGTGCCAGCACAGCCTCTATCACACCGGCCGCGCCACCGGCCGGTGTCAGCATCCACAGCGCGCTCATGTTCTCGCTGCCTGCGCCCTTGGGTGCTACGTGCAGCCTCAGGCGCTCACCCGGCACCAACCGCACATGCACAATGGCCGGCGTATTGTCACCTGTGTTGGGCGCTCGGCTGAGCGGGGCCGCCACCACAGATTTCCGCAGGAAACCCTCACGGTAGCCCTGTCGCACCCCTTCGTTGATTGCCTCATAGAAATCACCACCGACCAGGTGCAAGTCCTGGCCGACATCCGCGAATACGACTACCACGCCGGTGTCCTGACAGATCGGCAGGCTGCTGTCTCTGGCTAGCTGGGCGTTGGCGATGAGGGTATCCAGCACCTGCCGGGCCAGCTTGTCGCTCTCGTGCTCACGGGCATACCGCAACGCTGCCTCCACTTCAGCCGGCAACTCGCGGTTGGCGCGGATGCAGGCTGCCGCCAGCGGCCCAATCAGACTGTTGACATCAAGCTCGCGCATCACATCTCACCAGTAGCTGGTCCTTTCGCCCAACAGCCTCTGCTCTCCTCTTGCCCATCGGCCTGGCACGAAAAAGGGCGGCCCTCTCCGGCCGCCCAGCACTGCCCGGCTGCTACTTACGCGTCTATCTGCGCGTTCATCACTACCTCATTGACTCCTCGCATAGACAGCAGGGCCTCAGTGAGCAGTTCCATCTCCCTCTTCACATCCACCCCGCGACCGAGTGGTCCCCGCATGCGCCTGACGCGCCCGGTCAGATATACCACATTGTTGATGACCGAGACGGTCAGCAGCGTGATGTCCAGCCCGCCGAACTTGGAGATTTCGTGCTCAACCCGCCTGCGCAGTGCCTTGTCCTCCAGCGGCATCCGTCATCACCTCTCAAATTAGCCAGCCGTCAAGCTCATTATACCCCAACACCGCTAAATACCCAAGGACAGTCTCATTGCCATCGGCTCTGGCAGCCCCACCTCGTGCATTTGCTCCTGTGTCCTCTGGATATCATAGTCGAAACGGCATATCTCCACAAGCGCCGCTTCTGTGTCATACACGGCGAAGCTGGCTTGCGGGTTGCCATCGCGTGGCTGCCCCACAGCGCCGGGGTTGATCAAATATGCCACATTCGGCTTAAGTTTGCAGCTACCTCCCTCAGGCAAGGGCTGATGCATAGGCAGCACCACATCAGCGCCCAGCGCGAACCATTCGGCGTAGTGGGTATGCCCGAAGAAGATGAGTGGCGTGTTCGCAGCCTGGAAGCTGTAGACCGCATCTGCTGCAGTGGTGGTATAGAAGTCCTGATCGGGCACCGAGCCGTGGCAGAGCGTAATGCCTAAAGGAAGCTCGTCGGATACTACTTCCCGCAGTGGCTCCAGTGCGCGGAGGAAGTCAGCGTTCTCCTGGCTCAAGATTTCCCGCGTCCACAGAATACAGGCACGCGCCCCGCTGGTGAACCATTGCTCCTTGCCGGGTCTGATGGCGGCCTCGTCGTGATTACCTCGCACGCAAATGCAATCCAATTCCCTTACGATGTCACAACACTCATTCGGCCACGCGCCGTAGCCCACAATGTCGCCCAGGCACAGGAATGTATCCACCACAAGCCTGTCAAGCTCCTCCAAAGCCCGCTCGAGGGCAGGAAGGTTGGCGTGTATATCGCTGATGATGCCGTAGCGCAATCTCCGGATACTCCCAACCAGCCGAACGCAGCGATTCGAACGCTGCTATCCCGGTCAGCAACACTATTCGTCCCATATCGTTTCATCCCTTCTGGCTGGCGGGCCTACGAGTTTGTAGGGACGGTTCGCGAACCGTCCTTACTGACCGTAGGACAGGCATCCTTGCCTGTCGGCCAGGAGAATCGGCGGGCAGCATGCCCGCCGCACGCGTTAGCCTCCGTATCTGCCTTCGTCTGCCGTCGTCTGTTCTTATCTGCCGTCGTCTGTTCTTATCTGCCTTCATCTGCCATTATCTGCCGTTAGGATTCCCCTTGACATGCCGTTCCGCTCACACTATACTATATCGTGCAACTTCGGGCCATACAATCCTACCACCCAAAAGGAGGAGATTTCGATGCGCAAGGGTTTTACGCTAATCGAATTGCTGGTGGTGATCGCGATCATCGCGATCCTGGCAGCAATCCTGTTCCCGGTGTTTGCCCGGGCGCGGGAGAAGGCAAGGCAGACAAGCTGTTTGTCCAATCTCAAGCAGCTCGGCCTGGGTGCCCTGATGTATGCCGGGGACTACGACGAGCGCTTCCCCCTGTTTAACAGGAACCCGGATGTGCCGGGTAACTGGGGCACGCATTTCCACTGGCGCATTGTGATGGCGCCCTACGTCATGAACGACCAGCTTTGGATCTGCCCAACGGTGGCGGATGTTGGCAATTGCAGCTACTCGGGCAACCAGTACCTGGCCGCTGCAGCCGGAGGGGACATCTACTGGGGCAGCGCCGCTGGCCGAAAGCTTGGGAAGGTGCCGCGTCCTGCTGAAACACCGATGATGGCAGACTGCCACGTGCCAGGCTGGTTGGCCACCAACAACTACTTCTACATAAACCAGTGCAGGATGTTCGGTGACCTCGGCAACAGGGCCGGTGCCCCCTGTGTAAACATGGCAGCCGATCGGCACAACGGCCAATACAACTGCGTGTTCGTTGATGGACATGCCAAGTCGCTGCCCGCCTACGGCGGCTACGACTGGCAGCAAGGCATTAGCGGCCCCGGATAGGGCCGCCACGGGGTCCTGTCTCCAATCCGTGCGACAGTGCGTAGGACAGGCATCCTTGCCTGTCCAGTGGCACAAGTGTCTTGCTCGTGTTGAGTGAGCTACTCGCCAGCCCCTTCCCTACCCTTCGGCAAGCTCAGGGTAAGTAGGGAGGGGAAATCTGTGCCGCACTTCCCCTCTTCTGCAAGGAGAGGGGCTAGGGGTGAGGCGAGGAGTCCGAAACAAACGCCGGAGAGCCAGTGGCTCTCCGGCGTTGTGCTAGTGCGCTGCCTGCGGTAGGCGCTATATCTACTCTCCCTGAGGCGGCGGCATACCGGCATTGCCTCCGCGCCCTTGGCCTCGCGCTTCACCCCAACCTCCACCACCTTGGCCACCTTGCCGGCCCCAACCCTGGCCTCCGCCCTCGGGCCGCTGCGGCCTGATCCAGTACGGCCGCAGTTCCTGCTGCACGCTCTGCAGTTGCTGACCGATCTCCCTCATTTCCCCAAACTGGGCCCGAATGGCCTCAGGGTCGCGGGGGTCGGCATTCAGCAGTTCGAACAGTACCCATTGGGCGTCGTGCATTTGGTTGTTCAGCGTCCCCAACTGGCTCCATAGCTCGTGGGATTCGGGGATTGTCTTCAGATACCCACGCCTCAGCCACTGACCAGGGCCACGCTGACCAGTACCACGCTGCGCACCCCACGCACCTGCTCCTTGTCGCGCTCCACCCCATGCACCAGGGCCACCCATTCCTGGCCCCGGGCCGTGACCGGCGTGCATACCTGGACCATGGTCCGGTGCCGCAGGCACATTTGGCGGAGCCTCCTCGCAGCCCCCAGCCACTGCCAGAGCCAACACTGCCACGGACGCCAGCACCGCGACTATTGTTGCTACCACCACGATATTCCTCATTACATTCACCTCCATAGGTTGGTTGTGTCACTACAAAGACGGCAACAGCTTCACAGAGATTCCCAAAACTTTGGCCGTGTTCTGAAGCCGACAATCATCTGACACTCCGGGCGACCTTCAGCAGTTCGCGGTCTGACAACGGGCCGCTCACGGTGACAACGATCTCACCAACCAGCCGGCGCGCTACCTTCCGCTGCCTGGACTGCACGATCCGGGCCTGTGCCCAGCGCCCTTGCCTCGCGCCTTGCTGTTCCACGAGCCGTGGGCGTCTATGTTCCGTTATTGTCATCACGCGCAGGCCATCACCGTACCGTATTTGCACGGCTGCGCCCGCCCGCGAATATCGAAGCGTAACTAGGCCTTGTTCAGCAAAGCCCCCTGGCAGATACGTCGGGCGTTTCACCGCGGTCCCCAGTATCTTGGCGGCGCCGGCCGCGTCCACCCGCTGAATGTCCAGGCCGCGCGCTCGCCATCTGCCGCGCTCACCAGCCTGCTGCGGCGGCTCCCACTTCTTGGGAGGCGGCACATTGTAGCGCACAGATATGTATCTGGTCTCCGAAACAACTCGCCCGTCGGCCAACTGCTGCCTTGCCAGCGGGAAGTGGGTCTCGTCATCCAGCCAAACCACTATCTGCGCGTTAGGTCCCGAGCGCGGGCTGATTGACACGACACTGGTGGGTCTGTTGGCCACCTGCGCGTGGCCGACTTTGCGTACCACGAAGTTCTCTTGCAAGGCTTTGGGATCCGGCAGAGGGCATTCGATTCCAAGCTTATGCGCACGCCGCACGCCCTTGGGGCCTACCTCCCAGACCTGATTCTCCTGCTGGATGATGCGCATCCCGGCGGCCGGGCCAGTCAGGTAATGTAGCACCGTGCGGCCATCGCCTCTGGCCACCGTGGCCTCCGCTTCCACAAGCCGTCCAGGGCGCATCCGCGGACTGGGCTAACAGCCACGCAGTTTCACTGTCACCGGCAGGGTGGCATCCGCCGAGGGCAGCAATCAGCGCTGCTGCCCAAGCCACTAGGATGTCTGCCCGCCGGATAATCATAGCTCTGCATCACCTGACCCATTATCCTGCAGGAGCAAGTACAACCCCAGCGAGGCCTCATCCGCCATTGGCTGCTCCCACTGGGCAATGACCTCAGCATCTGCCAGAAGGAACTCCTCGCCACCCGGAACCGGCGGCGCCGTAGTGGGGCCTGGCAGGAATGCAATCAGCAA